>JACNFS010000139.1 GCA_014384515.1 Dehalococcoidia bacterium
GTACTCGACTTGATACAAGCTGGGGACATAGATACCAGGAAGATTTGAAGCCTCCCGCAGTAGCTGCCGTTTGCTGTCCTTGTAGGCTCGGAAAACTTCCAGAAGTTTCAATATGGCTTCTTCAGCCTCACCGATGACAAACAAATCGATGAAATCAGCCATCGGCTCCGGGTTAAGAGCGCTGCTACCCCCAGCTATTATCAAAGGGTGTGAATCGTTCCTCTGGCGACTGAACAGCGGGATTTGAGCCAAGTCGAGCATATTCAACACGTTGGTGTAGGTAAGCTCATAGCCCAGAGAAAAGCCAACGATATTGAAATCGCTCAGGGGATGCTTGGTCTCTAAACTGAACAGGGGGATGTTATGATGTCGCAGGAGTGTTTCCATATCCACCCAGGGCGCATAGACCCTTTCGGCGAGGACGTCAGGCTGGCTATTGATTACTTCATAGAGTATAGGCAGCGCCAGATTGGACATGCCGACTTCATAAGTGTCGGGGAAGGCTAAGGCAACTCGAATTGGAGTCGCTTGCCAATCTTTGGCAATGCTATTCCACTCGCCCCCGGTGTAGCGAGCCGGTTTAGACACCTGGTAGAGGATATCGTCGAGAGAAGCCATCTTGGTTATCTCAGGCAGGTCAATTATAGCTTTCACCTTCTGTGGCTTTCAACTGTAACTCCTGTCTCACGGGTTTAAGGTAGACATTGCTGCCAAGGGAAAGATTGCCCGGGACATGTCGAAAGGAAGAGATTGTTACCTTTGTCTCATCCATGTCAGGATGCCAGTTGTCACCGGCAGGGAGCTCTGTCAATATGTCGAGCAGAAACGGCTACAGCTAGTAAACAGGGTGGTATTCTCCACCGGAGATATCATTGGCCGCACTACCATGGCCTTTTTGGAGAAAGCAGACAGACCATATCTGCCCGAACCATTCAGCCCTGATGACCCGAGAGCCGTAGTCACGAAAACTCTGAAGCGACGGGGTTGAGACAAGCGGCCACTCGCTGGGCAATCTATCTCCGCTTGGCGTTATATTTTAGATGATTCAATTCGCGTTATTGACATCTGTTAGATCTTTGTGTTATAGTAACTTTTTAGCGTCTACTGGCCATTAGTCTGGGTTGGAAAACCTGAGTAAGCCGGCTGGTTGAACCGGGACGCAAACCTAATCGGGAAGTAGACCGGTAAACAACTGGGTGGCTTTTTAATTGTTGTATATTTATGGTAGGGAAGGAATAGAGCAAAATGCCGACGGTTAATCAGTTGGTTAGAAAGGGGCGGCGGCGGCTTGGTAAGCGAACCAAAGCTCCAGCATTGGGCATCACTTACAATGCCCTAAAGAACACGGTTAGGCGAGGCAAGAGCTCCCCACAGAAGCGGGGAGTTTGTGTTCTGGTTAAGACTATGACTCCTAAGAAGCCCAATTCTGCCTTGCGCAAGATTGCCCGCGTGCGGTTGACCAATGGCATTGAGGTCACTGCCTATATCCCCGGGGAGGGGCATAATTTGCAGGAGCATTCTGTGGTTCTTATCCGTGGTGGTAGGGTGAAAGATTTGCCTGGAGTTCGCTACCATATTGTCCGGGGTGTTTTGGATACTGCTGGGGTGGATAATCGCCAGCAGGGTCGTAGCAAATATGGAGCCAAGCGAAGTAAAATAATCAAACCTTCGGGTATTGCCTCGGCTGAAGCTGTTGGCACACCAACAGTAAGTAAAACAGTCGAAACTTCGGAGGATTAGATGCCAAGGCGAGCTAAGGTAGCAAAAAGACAAATACCTCCTGATGCCAAGTATGGAAGCCATATCGTGGCCAAGTTTATCAATAGAGTAATGTCGGACGGGAAGAAAGCCAAAGCCGAGCGGATTGTCTACGAGGCTTTGGATTTGGTTAATGAACAATTGAAAACGGAGCCCTTAGAGGTTCTGGACCAAGCGATCAAGAATGCTACTCCCGTACTCCAGGTCAAATCGCGCCGTGTTGGTGGTGCTACTTATCAGGTGCCAGTTGAGGTTCAACCCGACCGCGGGTTGTCCCTGGCCCTGCGTTGGCTTCTCAACTATGCCAGAGCTCGCAGTGGCAAATCTATGGCGGAGAAATTGGCGGCTGAAATTGCTGATGCTGCTCAGGGGCAGGGAGCAACTATCAAGAAGCGGCAAGATACTCATAAGATGGCTGAGGCAAATAAGGCTTTTGCTCATTACCGATGGTAACGACAGTAGGGATTAAGGCTCAACAGGCCAAAAAAGCGGTTGGCATAGGAAATAATGTCATGCCCAGGACTTTTCCCTTGGACAAGGTGCGAAACATAGGGATCATTGCCCATATCGATGCTGGCAAGACTACTGCCACTGAGAGAATCCTGTTCTATACCGGTCGCACCTATAAGGTTGGTGAGGTAGATGATGGCACAGCGGTGATGGATTGGATGGAGCAGGAGCGGGAGCGGGGCATCACCATCACTGCTGCAGCTACCGCTTGTCAATGGCAAGGGCATCGCATAAATATCATTGACACACCGGGGCACGTGGATTTTACCGCAGAGGTAGAACGTAGTCTCCGAGTGCTGGATGGAGGGGTAGTGCTACTTGATGCTGTGGCTGGAGTAGAGGCTCAGTCAGAGACAGTATGGCGACAAGCGGATAGATACAGCGTGCCAAGAGTCTGTTTCATCAACAAGATGGATAGGGTTGGCGCTGACTTTCATGGCACCGTAGCTATGATTGAGGAGCGTCTGCGGGCCAAAGCTGTACCAATACAGTTGCCGGTGGGCGAGGAGAATCAGTTTCGAGGTGTCATAGACTTGGTTGACAATAAGGCTTGGCTCTTCTCTGACGATGTTGGTGCTACGCCAGTGGAAATGCCTATTCCAGAGGAAAAGAAAGATGAGGTAACCAAACAACGTCAGGAGTTAGTTGAGAGACTGGCCGAGAATGATGACCAATTGATGTTGCTCTATCTGGACGGTGGGGACATTTCTGGTCCGCAAGTCAAAGCTGCTATAAGAAGGTTGACTCTGGCTAATCGGATAGTACCCGTCCTTTGCGGCAGTGCTTTGAAGAATAAGGGAATCCAGCCCTTGCTCGATGCCGTTGTAGATTATCTGCCTTCCCCTTTGGATGTACCTCCCGTTCATGTTATTGATTCCGAAACTGGCGAGGAGATTCTGCGGCAGGCGAGTGACGATGCTCCGTTCTCAGCACTAGCTTTCAAGGTAGTTGCCGACCCTTTTATGGGGAGGTTGGTTTATTTTCGGGTTTACTCAGGTAAGGTCAAGGTGGGAGCACAGGTCTTAAACTCGAGCAAAGGGCAGAAGGAACGCCTGGGAAGATTGATTCTTATGCATGCCAATCGCCGTGAAGAAATCGAAGAGGTTGATACCGGTAGCATTGCGGCTACTCTCGGCCTTAAGAATACCTTCACCGGGGATACTCTGTGTGAATTGGGTCAGCCAGTGCTTCTTGAGTCTATTCGTTTCCCTGAGCCAGTGCTTTCGCTGGTTATTGAACCTAAGAGCAAGGCTGATCAAGACAGACTGGGCGAAGTCCTGAATAAGCTTTCGGAAGAGGATCCCACTTTTAAGATGCGCAGTGACCAGGAAACCGGGCAGACTCTTATCTCGGGGATGGGCGAACTGCATCTGGAAGTCTTGATAGACCGGATGTTGCGCGAGTTCAATGTTGGGGTGAGGGTTGGCAAGCCACAAGTGGCCTATAAGGAGACCATCACTGTACCGGTGGAAACTGAGGGTAGATTTATTCGTCAGTTCGGGGGTCGAGGACAGTATGGTCATGTCTGGCTTAGGCTTGAGCCTGGAGACCGAGGAAGCGGCTTCAAGTTTTTTGACCGGGTTCGAGGCGGAGGTATACCAAAGGAGTATATTCCAGCGGTGGAGGCGGGAATCAAAGAGGCTTTAGAAACCGGGGTGGTAGCTGGGTATCCGACAGTGGATATCAAAGCGACTCTGTATGATGGTGGCTTCCACGAAGTGGATTCCTCGGAGTTGGCTTTTAAGATGGCAGGTTCAATAGCTTTGAAAGATGGTGTCAGCAAGGCTAACCCTATCCTACTCGAGCCGATTATGAAGTTAGAGTTGGTGGTGCCAGCCCAGTTTCTGGGTGATGTCATCGGTGATTTGAATTCAAGAAGAGCACATATTGAGGGCATCGAGACCCACGGTGAAACTTGCGTTGTTCATTCCGTTGTTCCTCTGGCTGAGACTTTTGGTTATGCTACTGCCCTAAGGTCACTAAGTCAGGGTAGGGCAACCTATTCCTTGGAGTTTCATTGTCGTAGGGAACTCCCCACCAACTTGGCGGAGCAAATCATAGTTAGGGCTAAAGGGGTTTGAATGCCTAAGCAAAACATTCGAATCAAAGTCAAGGGGTACGACCACAGGCTGGTTGACCAATCAGTAGAGCAAATTGTGGAGACTGCAGAGCGCACTGGTGCCGTAGTTGCTGGCCCCGTACCCCTACCTACTCATATCCAGAAGTTTTGTGTAATTCGCTCTCCCCATATTGATAAAGATTCGCGAGAGCAATTCGAGATTCGTACTCACAAGCGCCTCATTGACATTATAGGGCCAACTTCCAAAACGATAGATGCGCTGACCCAACTCCAGCTACCTTCCGGGGTAGAAATAGACATCAGATTGTAGTTGGCAGAATGATTCAAGGTATCGTTGGCAGAAAGATAGGTATGACTCAGCTTTTCCAAGATGGTGGAGAAGTAGTGGTAACGGCCATTGAGGCTGGTCCTTGCTTTGTTACTCAGATAAAGACTGAAGCCAAGGATGGCTATGACGCTGTGCAGGTCGGCTTTGGGGAAGCAAAGCGGCTTAATTCTGCACAGAAAGGCCATCTTAAGGACGTGGGTCGGTTCAAGTATCTCCGCGAGTTTGATATGGAAGACATCGAGTCTGCCCAGGTGGGACAGAAACTTGATGTAGATATGTTCAAGTCAGGTGATTTGGTCGACGTCACTGGCACTTCAAAAGGCAAAGGGTTTGCTGGCGTGGTTAAGCGTCACCATTTTGCTGGCGGACCGAAAACTCATGGGCAATCCGACCGTCATCGGGCACCCGGTTCCATTGGTGCTGGCACGAACCCAGGCAGGGTGTTTAAGGGAACACGTATGGCTGGACACATGGGGAATAGGCGAGTAACCGTGCGTAATCTTAAAGTAATCGATGTCGATTTGGCTCGCCACTTAATTCTGGTTGAAGGGGCGGTGCCCGGTTCCAACAAAGGGCTGCTGCTCATCAAGAAAGCCGGGTGAGGGTTAAGCAAGAGTGCAAGTTCAAGTTCATGATTTCAAGGGTGGAATAACCGGCCAGATGGAAATAAGGGATGACGTTTTTGGTGTGCCCTTTAATGAGGCTGTTGTGCACCAGGCGCTGGTAATGCAGCTAGCCAATCGTCGTCTGGGTACTGTTGAGACTAAGAGAAGAGGAGAGGTTAGGGGGAGCACCAGGAAGCTTTTTGCTCAGAAGCATACTGGTCGCGCACGCCGCGGCGACGTAAGGTCGCCCCTACTCAGGGGAGGTGGAGTGGCTTTTGGTCCTCACCCCCGAAGTTACCGGCAGGCTATGCCCAAGAAGATGCGACGTTTAGCTTTAAGATGTGTGCTGTCTGCCAAAGCCAATAGTGGGGAATTGAGAATCGTGGACAAGCTTGGACTAGATGAGCCAAGAACGAAAGGAATGCTGGGTATCTTACTGGCGCTAGGAGTCGGCACTTCTGTTATTGTTGCTACTATGGAGGCCGAAGCCAGTGTGGTTAAATCAGCCCGCAATTTACCGGGCGTTAAGACAGCGCCAGCAGGTCTGCTTAATGTGGCCGATTTGCTCTCCTACAGAGCGTTAGTAATGACTGTAGACGCAGTGCGGAAGGTGGAGGAGTTGTGGGGTCAAAAACCGGTCCAGAAGGCAGCGACTAGCGTCACGTAGAGCAAGATTTTGGGATTTTGTATTACCATGCATCTTTACGAAGTGTTACGGCGGCCTTTGATTACTGAGAAGATCACGCTGCTTCAAGCGCAGAACAGGTATGGTTTTGAGGTGGCAAAGGGGGCGGCTAAGCAGCAGATTAAGGAAGCGGTGGAGGCAGCGTTTAAGGTTGAGGTGGTTAGGGTGAATGTGATGACTGTTCCGGGGAAAATGAGAAGGATAGGCAGGCGACAGGTATTGACTCCTTCTTGGAAGAAAGCAATCGTTACCTTGGAGCCAGGGCAAAAGATAGAGTTCTTCGAAGGAGTCTAAGGAGAAGAGGACTAGAATTGGGCTCAGTTATCAAGAAACGGAACAAGAAGATGGCGAAGCATAAGCATCGCAAGATGCTTAAGAAGAGCCGCTGGCAGAGGAGACATCCGTAGGACTAGGCGAGGGTAAGCTTTGGCACTGAGAACTTATCGTCCGACATCACCAGGTAAGCGTGGCATGGTTAGTATCTCGTTCGACGAGATAACCAAGTCAGTCCCTGAGAAGTCTCTGCTCAAGCCATTCAGGAAGAAAGCAGGGCGCAACAACAGAGGCGTGGTAACTGTGCGGCATCGGGGCGGTGGGCCTAAGCGTAGATTGCGCGCAATTGATTTTAGGAGAGACAAACTTGGTGTCCCTGGGAAAGTGGCTGCGATTGAGTATGACCCCACTCGCTCGGCTCGCATCGCTCTCATCCATTATGTAGATGGAGACAAACGTTACATTCTTGCCCCCTTGGGACTCGGCGTGGGTGACATCATAAAAGCGGGGGATGGTGCTGAAATAAAGCCGGGCAATGCTTTGCCGCTAGGCTCGATCCCTGACGGCACCCTGATTCATAACATCGAACTCCAACCGGGCAAGGGCGGGCAGCTGGTGCGTAGCGCTGGGGTGGGAGCTCAGCTGTTGAGTAAGGAAGATAAACATTCGCTTATCCGTTTGCCTTCGGGAGAAGTACGGCGTTTCTTGGCTGATTGTTTGGCTACTGTGGGCCAGGTAGGTAATGTTGAACATCAGGGTGTGAAGTTGGGGAAGGCTGGACGCAGAAGGTTGCTGGGGCGACGTCCCAAGGTTCGTGGTTCGGCCATGACACCCCGAGACCATCCCCACGGGGGTGGTGAAGGGAGAGCTCCGCGGGGGATGGCACCAAAGACACCGTGGGGCAAGCCAGCTTTGGGCCGTAAGACACGCCGTAACAAGGCTTCAGATAGATTGATTGTCAGACGGCGAAACGTGGAAAAGTAATTGAGGAGGCAGGAAGAGAATGTCGCGTTCATCCAAGAAAGGTCCTTATTGCGATGCCAAGTTGTTTAAGAAAATAGACGCACTCAATCGGTCTGGGGAGAAGGTGGTGATAAAGACTTGGTCGCGCGCCTCTACTGTTATGCCTCAAATGGTAGGTCATACTATTGGAGTACACGACGGTCGACGGCATGTGCCCATCTTTGTCACTGAGAATATGGTGGGGCATAAGCTGGGGGAGTTTGCTATGACCCGGACATTCCGAGGGCACACCAGCAAGGCACAAGTAACTGTTCAGGCAAGGAAGAAGAAGTAGTTCTGCAGTCATGAAGGTAGGAGCGCTAGCTAAGGATGTTCGTGTTTCGCCTCGAAAAGCCAAGCTAGTTGTAGACACGGTACGGGGCAAGAAGGTTGATGAAGCTTTGACTATTCTGAAGTTCTCACCAACCCCGACAGCTCTAGCTGTGGCCAAGGTAGTTAAATCGGCAACTGCTAATGCTGAGAATAACTTTCAGATGGAGCCTTCTGAGCTTAGGATTACCGACATCTTCGCTCATGAAGGGCATACCTTTAAGAGATACCGTCCTCAGGCCAGAGGGCGGGCGAATCCTATCCTGAAGCGCTGCACTCATATCGGTGTTTTTGTTTCTGAGGAGGAGAGTATCAGTGGGACATAAAGTTCACCCTTACGGTTTTAGAATTGGTATCATTCGGGGTTGGCATGCCAAATGGTATGACGACAAGCATTACACCGAGTTTTTGCAGGAAGATTTGAAGTTGCGTCGAACTGTTGAGATGAAGTGCCGTGAAGGCGGTATTGCTAGAGTGGAAATCGACCACCAAGGCAATGAGGTTTTGTTGACCGTATATTCGTCTCGCCCTGGCATTGTCATCGGTCGGGGTGGGCAGCGTGCTGAGGAATTGAGATCAGACTTGGAGAAAATCTGTGGCAAGAGGGTGCGACTGTCTATCAAAGAAGTTGAACAGCCCGAGCTTGAGGCTTGTTTGATAGCTCGAAGTGTGGCTGACCAACTTGAGCGTCGGATGGCTTTTAGGCGAGCAATGAAACAGACTGCTTTTCGGACAATGCAGGCTGGTGCAAAAGGGGTGAAGATCAGCTGCGCTGGAAGGTTGGGGGGCAACGAAATCGCTCGCCGAGAGACTACTCTTCAAGGTCGCTTACCCTTGCATACACTCTGCGCTGACATCGATTATGGCTTTGCTGAAGCTCATACCACTTTAGGTCATATCGGGGTTAAAGTCTGGGTCTATAAGGGTGATATTCTTCCCGAAGTGAGGAGAGAGAGTGTTACAGCCGAAGCGAGTGAAGTATCGTAAAGTTCATCGAGGGGAACGGAGAGGCAAGGCACAGTCGGGGAATACTGTTAGCTTTGGTGAGTTTGGGTTGCAGGCTCAGCAAGCGGCTTGGGTAACAGCCAGGCAGATTGAATCTGCTCGTCGTGTTATGGTCCGTTATCTGCGTCGCGGTGGTCAGATGTGGATTCGCGTTTATCCAGACAAGCCAGTGACCAAGAAACCGGCGGAGACCAGAATGGGCAGTGGTAAAGGTGCTCCAGACCATTGGGTGGCTGTAGTTAGACCAGGGAGAATGCTGTTCGAGATAAGCGGCATAAAAGAACGTATGGCACGAGAAGCGATGCATCTGGCTTCTTATAAGTTACCTATCGCCACCAGGTTTGTGGTAAAAGAAACGGTTAAGGAAGAGGCAAGAGTTGAAAATCGATGAGATTCGCGCTCTTAGAGATGAGGAATTGGCGAAGCGATTGGAGGAGGCTCACCAGGAGCTTTTTAATTTGCGGTTTCGTCTGGCCACTCGGCAGCTAGTTAATCACCGGGAGCTGCCAAATGTTACAAAGAGGATTGCCAGAATGAAGACGGTAGTAAGAGAGAGGGAACTTGGTATAGGATAGGTTATGGAGAATAGACGAAAAGTCAGGACTGGGAAGGTGGTAAGCGACAAGATGGATAAAACGGTGGTGGTTTTGGTGGAAACTCTAAGACGCCATCCTCTCTATAAGAAGGTTATTAGGCATACTTCCAAATTCAAAGCCCATGACGAAGCCAATGCCTGCAAAGTCGGTGATATAGTGAAGATTGTCGAGACTCGCCCTTTGTCCAAGGAGAAATGCTGGCGGGTTGCAGAGATAATAAGAAGGAAAGAGGTCGCCGAGGTGGAGCTTGTCGAACCTGCTCAGATTCGGCCCGAAGTAGAAGACAGTGATTCAACCTCAGACTAGACTCAGAGTAGCTGATAACAGTGGAGCCCGGCAAATCATGTGCATCAATGTGCCAGGTGGGACTCGAAGGAGGTACGCTGCCGTGGGCGATGTTATTGTGGCTTCAGTAAAGCGGGCCATACCTGGTGGTGGTGTGGTGAAGAAGGGCGACGTGGTACGAGCAGTGGTCGTGCGTGTAGCCAAACAGTATCGCCGTCCGGATGGCTCTTATGTCAGGTTTGACGAGAACGCCGCAGTTATCCTGGATGATAAGAACAACCCAAAGGGTACTCGTATTTTCGGTCCGGTAGCGAGGGAACTAAGAGACAAGAATTTCATGAAAATAGTATCTCTGGCTCCAGAGGTTCTTTGAAATGAAGATCAGAAAGAATGACACGGTTCTCGTTATTGCTGGCAAAGACAAAGGGAAAAAGGGTAAGGTACGGCAGGCTTTCCCGAAGAAGGATAGGGTGACAGTCGACGGCGTCAATATGGTGAAGCGTCATTCCCGAGCCCGCGGCGCAGCTAGGCAGGCGGGCATAATTGAGCTAGAAGCGCCGCTCCGTGCATCAAATGTGATGTTGGTTTGCAACAAGTGTAATAAGCCGGTTCGGGTTGGCTTTCGTTTTCTTGAAGATGGTAGAAAGGCGCGGATTTGTCGTTCTTGCTATGAGATAATCGATTAGCTAAAGGTGTATTTCAGGGATGATCAGGTTGAAGGAAAAGCATACACAGGAAACGGTACCCGAGCTAATGAGCAAGTTCGGGTATAAGAATGTAATGCAAGTGCCGAGGCTCAAGAAAATCGTGCTGAATATCGGTTTGGGTGAGGCAATACAAAACCCTAAAGCTTTGGAAGCCGCTGAGACCGACCTTACGGCAATCTCGGGGCAACATCCAGTAATAACGCGAGCCAAGAAGTCTATTGCCTCTTTCAAGCTCAGAGCAGGCATGCCTATTGGAATGATGGTGACATTGCGTGGCAGGCGGATGTATGAGTTCTACGATAAACTGGTTAATGTTGTTCTGGCACGCATTCGGGATTTTCAGGGGGTGTCTCGGGATGCCTTTGATGGTGAAGGCAACTACACTTTGGGGATTAAGGAGCAGATAGTTTTCCCCGAGATTGATTATGATAAGGTGGACAAGGTGCGCGGATTCGAAGTGACTGTTGTTACTAGCGCAGCTAGTGATGAGGAGGGCAGGAGTTTGCTTGAGTCTCTAGGCATGCCTTTCAGAAGAAGTTAATGGGTTTGGGTGAAACGTGGCAAAGCTATCCAAAATTGTAAAATCCAAGCGCCCTCCGAAGTATAAGGTGCAGCGGCGGAATCGATGCCAATTGTGTGGCAGACCGCGCGCTTATATACGCAAGTTTGGTTTGTGTCGTATTTGTTTTCGGAAGTTGGCTTTGTGTGGCCAGATTCCTGGGGTAAGAAAGTCAAGTTGGTGATTGAAAGTGCTGGAGGCATCTGTTGATGGTTACTGATCCAATCGCTGATATGTTAACTCGAATTCGCAACGCAATCATGGCGCGCCATGATGTTGTGCTCATGCCAGCTTCCAAGATGAAGCTTTCTATTGCTAGAATTCTCAAGGATGAGGGCTTCATTTCTGATTATACCGTGCTTAAGGGTAAGCCACAGCGAGTGATTAAGATCTTCCTGAAGTATATTGGTGATCAACCGGCCGTCGCAGGTTTGGAGAGGGTGAGTAAGCCCGGCCTTAGGGTCTACGTAGGCCGAGGGGAGATCCCCCGCGTCTACGGTGGTCTTGGGGTTGCTCTCTTGTCCACGTCCAAAGGGGTCATGATCGGGCAGGACGCGTGGCGCCAAAATCTCGGTGGTGAATTGCTATGTTATGTCTGGTAACTAGGCTTCTGGGAGTGAGTTTGTGTCTAGAGTAGGATTGCGCCCCATACCTTTACCTCCGAGTGTCAAGGTCATTACTCAGGGGAATGAAGTGACCGTAGAGGGTAGCAAGGGCAAGCTATGTCGCTCATTGCACCCGGACATTTCTGTCACGTTAGTAGATGACAACCTGATAGTCTCGCGACCTAGCGATAGCAGAATCCATCGCTCTTTACATGGGTTAACTCGAAGTCTTGTGGCTAATATGGTCGAGGGGGTTACTAAAGGTTTTGAAAAGACTCTGGAGCTTAATGGTGTTGGCTACCGGGCTCAAAAAGCCGACAATAAGTTGTCGCTACAGATTGGATACAGTCATCCAGTAGATTTTTCCCCGCCATCTGGTGTGGATATTGTGGTGGAGGGGACGAACCGGGTTCGCGTCATTGGCATTGATAAGGAGGTCGTGGGTGAGACAGCAGCGCGAATTCGGGCCATACGCCCTGCTGACGCCTATAAAGGAAAGGGTATCAAGTATGCTGGTGAGAGGCTTCGTCGTAAAGCTGGCAAGGCAGGCAAGGCAGCACTGAGAGGATAGATAATAGATACTAATGCCTAAGACGGATACAAGGCTAGCACGAAAACGGCGTCATGCTCGAGTCAGGGACAGAGTTAATGGAACAGGGACGAGGCCAAGACTTTGTGTTTTCCGGAGCTTGAAATATACTTATGCTCAAGTCATAGATGATTCTGTCGGGCACACTCTGGCTTCGGCCAGCAGTCTGGATCCGGAAATAAGAGACAAAATGGCAGGGAAGACAAAAACAGAGATCTCTGAGCTAATAGGTGCTCTTGTGGCTCAGCGTGCGCTGAACAAGGGGATCAATCGGGTGGTTTTTGACAGGGGCGGTTATAAATATCACGGGCGAGTTAAAGCTTTGGCTGAAGCTGCCCGGAAAGCAGGACTGGAGTTTTGAGGTTAGTTCAATGAAAGCGATTACCAAGGCAATTGGGGAGACAGTCAAAGTTGACGCTAGCGACCTAGAGCTGAGTGAGAAGCTGGTGGAACTTAACCGGGTGGCTAAGGTTGTGAAAGGTGGTAAGCGTCTTCATTTTAGGGCTCTCGTAGTAGTTGGTGATGGCAACGGGCATGTAGGGATTGGTCTGGGCAAGGCCAGGGAGGTACCAGAAGCTATCCGCAAAGCTGGTGTGGTCGCCCGAAAGGGCCTAATCAAGATACCGATGGCTGGCGACACCATTCCCCATGAGATATTGGCCAAGTTTGGAGCCGGTAAGGTTCTGCTTAAGCCGGCGCTGCCTGGGACCGGTGTGATTGCTGGTGGTAGTGTTCGGGCAGTGCTTGAAGCTGTAGGTATAAAGGATGTCCTTACCAAGTCTTTGGGAAGCTCTAATCCTGTGAATGTAGTCAAAGCCACTATGTTGGCCCTACGTAGCCTTAGGGACCCCAAGGAGGCTGTAGCCAGGCGGAAAGCTGGACTTGAAATTGAGGAGATTGAGACGAGTGGCTAAACTGCGTATTACCTGGATCAAGAGCGACATTGGCTATGTCAAGCAGCAAAGGCGAACCTTGAGAGCTCTGGGCTTTCATCGACTCAATCAAACAGTGGAGCATGAGGACTCCCCGTCCATTCGGGGTATGATAGCTAAGGTGAGTCATTTGGTTAGCGCGGAAGTGATCGGTGATGGAACAAGGTGAATTGAAGCCCCCTGTGGGAGCCAAGCATAGGAGAAAGCGCGTCGGGCGCGGCGATGGTAGTGGGCATGGCACCTATTCGGGGCGAGGCTGTAAGGGACAGAAGTCACGTTCCGGGGGTGGAGTTCGCCTCGGTTTTGAGGGAGGGCAATTGGCTCTGATCAAGCGTTTACCTCGGAAGCGGGGATTCGTTAATATTTTTCGAACTGAATATAATGTTGTCAATGTGGGCAAGCTTAAAATGTTCGCTCCTGATGCTGAAGTTACTCCAGAGGAGTTGCTCAAAGCCAGGCTGATTAAGTCTGTTAGGCAGCCAGTCAAAATCTTGGGCGATGGGGAAATTGATCGCCCGCTGGTGGTAAGGGCCAACAAGTTCTCCACTACGGCGCAAAAGAAAATCGTGGCTGCCGGGGGAAGAGTGGAGGGGATTTAGAATGCAGCAGAGGGAAGGTAGACCGCGTCTTATTCAAGCGTTGCTGGACGCCTTTTCATTGCCGGACCTGAGACGGCGCCTCCTCTTCACGTTGGGCATGCTGGTGATTTTCCGCTTTGTGGCTCACGTGCCCTTGCCCGGAGTAGACCTTGATGCGTTACGTGAGCTTTTCGACCGGAATCAACTTCTGGGCATGCTCGACATGTTTAGCGGTGGGGCTATGAGGAACTTCAGCGTAGCGGCCATGGGAGTTTATCCCTACATAACCTCCTCCATCATTATGCAGTTATTGGTTCCGGTTATTCCTGGTCTTCGAGCTTTGTCTCAAGAGGGGGAAGCTGGCAGACGTAGGATTAACCAATACACTCATTGGCTGACCGTGCCCATGGCCGGGCTTCAGGGTTATGCTCAACTGGCGCTACTGCGCAGCCAGGGCATCGTTGTCCACGCCGGGGCCTTACCTACTATGGCTATCATAGTGTCATTGGCAGCGGGTACTATGTTTCTTGTCTGGCTTGGTGAACTGATTACCGAGCGAGGCATTGGCAACGGTATATCGATAATAATCTTCGGTGGCATTGTGGCAGGTCTGCCAGAAATGATTGGGCGCGGCTTTTTGGCCAAGGGAGACATAACCGGCCTGATTGCCTTTGTCATTTTGGCCTTGGCTACTATGGTACTTATAGTTATATTCACCGAAGGTCATCGCCGCATCCCGGTCCAATATGCACGGACTGCCTTTCGCGGCGCCCGCATGTATCGCCAATCGGGTTCAACGCATATCCCGCTTCGGGTAAATACTGCTGGGATGATACCTCTCATCTTTGCCATGTCGTTGATGATATTTCCGGGGACAATAGCTAGCTACCTTGCCAGCCCGCCAGGACAGGATCCAAACTTCTGGAATACGGTTGCGCAGTGGTTTAGCCCCAGCGCACCTCTGCCTGTTGGTTTGTTTTACTGGGGATTCTATTTCTTGATGGTGGTCGCCTTTGCCTTTTTCTACACCATGGTGATATTTGAACAGATGGACCTGGCGCGAACCTTGCAGCGCCAGGGGGGCTTTGTCCCTGGCGTCCGCCCCGGGAAGCCTACCACCGACTACCTCAACAAGGTTATCAGACATATCACCTGGGGTGGGGCTCTTTTCTTGGCTGTAGTGGCCATAATTCCGTTTGTGGCACGGGAAGTTACTGACGTTGCTGTGTTGACTCTGTCCAGCATGGGGATGCTTATCATGGTTGGCGTGGCTTTGGATACCATGAAACAAATAGAGGCGCAGTTAACAATGCGCCGCTATGAGGGCTTCTTGAAGTAGGGAGATAACACGAATGTTTTTGGTTTTGCTTGGTGCTCCGGGAGCGGGCAAAGGAACTCAGGCGGCTATGATTTCTCGAAAGGTAGGACTAGCTCACATAGCTTCTGGTGACCTGTTTCGGCAGGCAGTGGAGAAGGGAACTGAACTGGGGCAGTCGGTCAAAGCTTATATGGATAAAGGTATGTTGGTTCCTGACGAAGTGACGATTCAGGTAATCTCAGAGCGGCTCAATGAGCCTGATTGTCAAACGGGCTGTATTTTTGATGGCTTTCCTCGAACTGTGGAGCAGGCCAAGGCGCTTGGTAAGACCTTAGCCAGTCAGGGGAAGGCTATAGACAAAGCAATATATGTTGAGGTGTCCGATGAGGAGCTGTTGAAACGTCTTGGTGGGCGCTGGATATGCCGTCAGTGCCAGACACCTTACCATGAAGTAACCTCACCGCCAAGAATTCCCAATAAATGTGACGAATGTGGTGGTGAGCTCTATCAGCGTTCTGACGATACTGAAGAGACGGTAAAAGAGCGACTGAAAGTGTATTTTGTTCAAACTACCCCTGTCTTGGATTATTACAGGGCAGAGGGCAAGCTTGTTAAGGTGGACGGCAAGCGTGGGATAGAGGAAGTGTCCGAGGAAATAATCGATGTTCTCGGCCTTAAATCGGTGAAAGCTAAATGACGGTCATAAAGTCTACAGAAGAAGTAGCTATTATGCGACAGGCTGGGAGAGTTGTGGCGGCCGTTTTGCAGAGATTGAAGGACGAAATAAAGCCAGGAATTAAGACGGGCCGGCTGGAATCGGTAGCCGTAAGTGAATTGCAAAAACGTGGGGCTAAGGCTTCTTTTAAGGGTTACCGGGGTTTCCCGGCGCACCTGTGTGTGTCGGTGAATGATGAGATTGTCCATGGCATCCCTGGGGAGCGGCGGCTAAATGAGGGTGACATAGTGTCCTTGGATTTTGGGGCGATCGTTGACGGCTTTCATGGTGATGCGGCGATAACAGTCGGGGTAGATGGAATTAGCTCTAAAGCTCAGGAACTCCTGGCGGTTACAGAGGCTGCGTTGATGGCTGGGATAAAGGCCGCAAGTTGTGGGGCCCACCTAGGAGATGTTTCGGCGGCTATTCAGGACTATGTTGAGACAAAGGGGCTTTCTGTGATTCGGGAGTATTCTGGTCACGGAGTTGGTAGAGACCTGCATGAGGATCCGTTAGTGCCAAACTTCGGCTCGCGTGGTCGAGGCCCCGTGTTGAAAGAAGGTATGACCTTGGCTTTGGAGCCGATGGTGACTACGGGAGACTGGCACACACGTGTCACCGAGAATCAGTGGACGGTGCTGACTGCTGATGGCAGCCTTTCAGCTCATTTTGAGCACACTATCGCTATTAGCAAGGGTGAACCTGAGATACTCACTGTGCTATAGTATAGAAGAATACTATGCCTAGCAAAGAAGCGATAGAAGTTGAGGGCAAGGTGATTGACACTTTACCGAATGCTACATTCCGTGTGGAGTTACCTAATGGGCACAAGGTCTTGGCGCACATTTCGGGTAGAATGAGGCGGCATTACATCAGAATCTTGCCTGCAGACCGAGTATTGGTGGAGCTTTCGCCCTATGATTTGAGCCGGGGGAGAATTACCTATCGGTTCAAGTAGTCGTTGAGCAAATGCATTTTGACATGTCTGTTGACGAAGTCTTATTATTAAGCGAATTTTCTTAGATTTGAGGTGACTAGGTATGAAAGTCCGAGCTTCTGTTAAGCGTCGTTGCGATAAATGCAAAATTATCAGGCGCCATGGGATAGTTCGGGTCATTTGCCAAAACCCCAAGCACAAGCAGCGGCAAGGATGACCGCGGGAGTAAAGTGAGAGATGGCACGTATTGCTGGCGTGGATATTCCTAAAGACAAAAGGGTTGTGGTTTCTTTGCAACATATCTACGGTATAGGTCCTACCCTGAGCCGCAAGGTTCTATTCTCCAGCGGTGTCAATCCTGACACTAAGGTAAAGGAGCTTAGCGAACAAGAGGTTAGCCGTATTCGCGCGATTATTGACAAAGAGTATAATGTAGAGGGCGAGCTTCGGAAAGAAGTCAATCTTAACATCAAACGGCTTACTGAAATCGGCAGCTATCGAGGCATAAGGCATCGTCGTGGTCTACCAGTCTGGGGACAACGGACACGAACTAATGCTCGTACCAAGCGTGGTCTTCGCAAGACAGTGGCTGGGCGCGGACAAAGGCGTGGCACGACTAAGAAGTAAAGGAAGGGTGAAAGGATATGGCTAGGAAAAGGAGAACTGGAGTAAGAAGGCGAGAGCGCAAGCTGATTCCTGAAGGCAAGGCTTATATTCAGTCTACTTTCAATAACACTATTATTACGCTTACCGACCCCAAAGGCAATGTTATTGCTTGGGGAAGTTCCGGCACAGCCGGGTTCAAAGGGTCTCGAAAGGGCACCCCCTATGCGGCTCAATTGGCTGCCCAGGGAGCTGCTCACAGGGCCAAGGAACACGGCTTGCGCCAAGTAGAGGTATATATCCGAGGGCCTGGTAGCGGTCGTGAAGCAGCAATTCGAGCTCTCCAAGCGTCGGGAATTTTCGTCACCGGGATTAAGGATGTAACCCCTGTTCCCCATAACGGTTGTCGTCCTCGTAAGAGAAGGCGAGTGTAGAAATGGCGCGTTATACACAGGCTACTTGTCGTTTGTGCCGTCGTGTCGACGACAAATTGATGCTCAAAGGTGAGAGGTGTTTTACCTCTAAATGTGCTTTGGAGCGGAGACATGTTCCACCTGGGTACCGTTCCACCTCAAGGCGGCGCCCGAAGAAGTCTGACCGTGGGCTTCAGTTGCGGGAGAAGCAGAAAGGCCGATACACCTACGGAATTTTGGAGCGGCAATTCCGCAAGTTCTTCGCCGAGGCAGAAAGACTTCCTGGTGCAACTGGTGAGAACCTTCTGGTTCTGCTGGAGAGACGCCTGGATAATGTGGTTTATCGCTTAGGTTTTGCTAGCTCCCGCTCTCAAGCCAGACAGCTAGTACGGCATGGTCACTTCCTCTTGAATGACCGCAGGACTGATGTCCCCTCGTGTCTGGTAAAGTCTGGGGATGTTGTTGCTTGGCGGGATAGAAGTACTCAAACTGAATATTACAAGACGCTCGTTCAAGAAATCGAGGACAAGACTATTCCTGGCTGGTTGACGCTGGATACGCAGAAGCTGGTCGGTCGAGTTCTTGCTCTACCAACCAGTGGTGATATTGAAGTCAAGTTCGATGAAAAAGTTATCGTTGAATTCTATGCTCGTTAAGGAGGATTTTTGGCTGGGTTATCACTACCAAAAGTAGAGTGTATTGAAAGCACCGAAACTTATGGCCGTTTTGTTGCTGAACCTCTGGAGAGAGGTTTTGGGGTCACCTTGGGCAACAGTTTGCGCCGAGTGCTTTTAGGTTCTTTGTCTGGCGCCGCCATAACCTGGGTTGAGATTGAGGGTGTTCACCATGAATTCTCAACAATCCCTCACGTTAAGGAGGATACCACAGACTTTTTGTTGAATACCAGGGCAGTGCGCATTCGCCCTCTTTCCCAACTCCCCGGCAAGTTAAGGCTGGAGGTTGAGGGAGAGGGCGAAGTCTGTGCTGCCGACATCAAGACGTCGGCAGATTTTGAAATTGCTAACCCTGAGCTTCATTTGGCTACCTTGGACTCCCCTGAAGCTAAGCTCAGGGTCGAGTTTAACGTGGAGCTAGGCAGAGGGTACGTGCCAGCTAGTTCCAGCGACAGCCTACCGATTGGGGCAATTCCTATAGATGCCATCTTCACCCCGGTGCGCAAAGCCCATTACACGCTTGAGCCTAGCAGCCTGATTGAGGGAACCAACCAAGAGAAGCTTACCTTGGAGGTTTGGACCGACGGCACTCTAGCTCCAATAGAGGCAGTTACTCAAAGCGCTGCCATTCTGATGGAGCAGTTTTCCTGTTTCCGAGAACTGGCCAAAGCTCTGGTAGAGGAGGGGGCAGAATTGGCTTGGCAAGGGTTAATTCCCCCAGAGCAGTACAATATGCCCATAGACCAGTTGAATATATCAACTCATACTTATAATAGTCTAAGGAGAGGTGGCATCACCACGTTAGGCCAGATTTTGGAAAAAGGCATAGAAGGTCTGTGTACACTAGCCGGCTTTGGCGCCAAATCTAGGGATGAGGTGGAGGCAGCCCTCAAGGGCCTCGACCTGCCTTTTATCCCTGAGGCGAAAGAGAAAAAGAAGAAACGATCAGCATCTGCCGCTGCCTCGGAGGGAGAAGACGATTCAAATCTCGAAGGGACGATAACGGATGAGACATCGGATAGCCGGACGGAAACTGAGTAGACCTACAGCTCACCGGTGGGCTTTGTACCGCAACTTGGTGACTGATTTGTTTAGATATGAGAAGATTGTCACCACTGAGGCCAAAGCCAAGGAAGTTCGGGGTCTGGCGGAGAAGATGATTACCTTAGGCAAAGAGGGCAGCCTTTCTTCTCGGCGTCGGGCTTTAGCCTTTGTTACGGATAAGAAGCTTGTTGACAAGATATTCAACCAGCTTGCTCCCAGGTATGCAGAGCGTCCCGGGGGTTATACACGACTGGTCAAGATAGGGCCCAGGCTGGGCGATGGGGCACCCATGGCTCAGCTTGAGATGGTAGAATAACAAGCTACCTTGGTTAGTGAAGCTCTTTAATAGTTTCAACAAGATTGTTCTGGTTGTGGAGTACGATGGTAGCCATTATCACGGCTTTCAGTGGCAGACAGGCTCGCCCACTATTCAGGCTGAGCTGGAAGAGGCTATACACAAGGTTACCGGGGAGAGGAGTCGGGTAATAGCTGCTAGTCGGACTGATGCTGGGGTGCATGCTAAGGGGCAGGTAGTCAGCTTTCGGACTCAATCTGCCCTGTCTCCGCAGACGTTTGTTAGAGCTTTGAATCACTATCTGCCGGGGGACATTGCGATTAAGGGCGCTTGTAGAGTAAGTGCAGACTTCAATGTCAGGCGCGATGCCTTGAATCGGGAATATGATTACTACATCTTGAATGGTTCAACCCGGTCGCCTTTGGCCAGAGGTTTTGCTTATTTGGTAACTGGTGAATTGAATATTGAAACCATGAATAAGGCAAGTCGGTTTCTTGAAGGTGAGCACGATTTTGCCTCTTTTGCTACTTCTTTAGGTAAGCTTAGGGGCACAGTGCGTAATGTTTACCAAGCCAAGCTGACACGGCAGGATGACTTGGTCGCTTTTCATATGGTTGCCAATTCCTTTTTGCCTCATCAGGTACGCAATACTATAGGCTTGCTAATCAGGGTAGGGTTAGGTAAAGTGGCGCTTGAAGAGTTTCACCAGATTATGGGGGCAAGGACGGTGGGCTTGGCTGGGCCGACCGCTCCAGCCCATGGCCTATGTCTTACCAAAGTTAACTACCCCAGCAGTTTGGAGCTAGCAGTATGAGGACCTATTCAACTAGAGCCAGGGACGTCGAACACCAATGGCATGTTGTTGATGCTTCTGGGAAGACCTTAGGTAGGCTCGCTTCTCAAATAGCGATCTTGCTCATGGGCAAGCATAAGGCGATATACGTTCCTTATCTTGATACCGGTGACTATGTCATCGTGCTCAATGCGGCTAAAGTCAGAGTGACCGGGAAGAAAGCCAAGCAGAAAGTCTATTATCGGCATTCGGGATACCCTGGGGGCATAAAAGCGATAACTTTTGAAAAGATGCTTGCCGCTCATCCCACCAGAGTGATCGAGCGCGCGGTTAGGGGGATGCTGCCACATAACCGGTTGGGTAGAGCCATGTTCAAGAAACTGAAGGTCTACGCCGGGGATAGCCATCCTCACCAGGCTCAAGTGGCCGGTTCAAAAGTAACTACGGAAGGGAGTGGAAACTCGTGACTACTCAAACTTATGACCGTGGCACAGGCAAGCGTAAGTGTGCTGTAGCTCAAGTAAAGCTTTTCTCGGGTAGAGGAGAGATTATTGTCAATGGCAAGCCTTATCAGGACGTTTTCCCCCGCCGTGAGCACCGCCGCACTATCGAGCACCCGTTCGTGGCTACTGATACCGAAGGTAAGTTCAATGTTGAGGTCAAGGTGAATGGTGGTGGCATCAGTGGGCAGGCCTGGGCTATTCGCCATGGTATTGCCCGGGCATTGGTTAAGGCTAACGAGCAGTTCAAGCCGCTTTTGCGCCGGGAAGGTCTGCTAACTCGCGATCCTCGGGTCAAAGAACGCAAGAAATACGGACTTAAGCGCGCCCGCAAAGCACCTCAATACACCAAGCGGTAAGAGCCTCTGGGCGTTCCCTCCATTCATGCGATGAGCCTATGGCAGGAAATGCGGTAATCTTATTCTCGCTTTGGTGTCGTTGCCGGTGAGGAGACGCAAGCCACAGGTGCGGCCATCATCCGAGGTCGTTTGGGGACCGAATGCTTGTCAGTGATGACAGAACAAATGTAGGGACGGGTCTTTATACAATGAACGGAAAGGGGTACGGGCGTCAGTCGGTAAAAATGTAGCTACCCTTCTTAAGGTAGGAGTAGAAGGCAAGCAATGTGGAGATAATCGCGAGGTACATTAGGATAGCAAGTAGCACGTCTGGACCTATACCGAAAACGGCCACCACCGCCGGCGCCAGCCAAAACCAGAAGATAACCTTGGCCGTCCTTGTGGGAGTGGGGAACTCGAACGTTCGGCTGCGACGCTTCCAGATATAGGTGAACACACCTGCCAGGACCGCGACTCCAGCGGCAATCACAACCACCGCGAAAGGATAGGGATTCCACGGCATCAGATCGTCTGTCCTTGAAAACAGTCCAACGGCTATTGCCACAACCAAGTTTGGGATAAAGAGTATTTGGTCGGCGACCAGGTCGAAAAGCGATCCACCGAGGGTTGATTGCCCCAATCTACGAGCCAGGAAGCCGTCTAATCCATCGGTAGACGCGGCAACAAGGACTAAGATGCCCGCCGCCAGGAATTCGTCCTGGCACAGGAACCAAGCAATGATTGGAGACAAGACGACCCGCACTGCGGTCACAGCGTTGGGTACATTGAGGGCCAACCTCAACTCCTGCTCCGACGGCGTATTCATTGGCTTCAATTCTGCAGGGAAAAGACATT
>JACNFS010000191.1 GCA_014384515.1 Dehalococcoidia bacterium
TGTTTGGTGGTGAGTCCAAGAGTTCAGGCTCCCTGGCTTTGAATACCACAGATGGCATGTTCTTCTGGGTGTATATAAAGCCGTCTATGTCTTTCAGTGCTCCGTACTTGGCTTCCAGTTCATCGAGCGGGCCGGCATCCAAAGCCCGCATAGGACAGGCGTCGACGCAAATAGGCTTTTTGCCCTCATCCCATCTGTCGGCACAAAGGTCGCATGTTTGCATCTTGGCGTCTTCTTCGGCACTGAACTGCGGAGCTTCATAGGGGCAGGCCTCTTTACAAAGACCACACGCTTCCTTACCTAGACACGCTTCTTGGTTTACCTCCACGATGCCATCTTTCTGCCGTTTGTTGATGGCATCTGTTGGACAAACTGATATGCAAGTAGGCTCAGCGCAATGCAGGCAGGAAAGAGAAATGAAGGCTACAAAAACCTTTGGGTACTTCCCTTTCTCTACAGTTATTACCCAACGCCAATTCACTGGCCCCGCTGGTATGTTATGCCAGTCCTTGCATGCTATAGCGCAAGTGTGGCAACCTGTACACCTTGATTGATCGATGTAGAAGCCTATCTGCATATCAATATCACCTAGGCTTTTCTTACCTCGACCAAGACAGTATTTGCGCACCAAGCTCCTCCGGGGGAGTGCTCGCTGGGTGTCAACGTGTTGGCGCATCCGCCTTGGTCTATCCCCTGCTCGTCAATGTCGAACCAACCACCCTGGCCAATATTGACCACTCCGGGCATGATTTTCTCGGTGACGTCAGCTTGCATCCGTACTTTGCCTCGATCGTTGAAAATCAGTACCTCATCGCCGGCAGAGATGTCACGTGCCTCGGCATCTGTGGTACTAATCCAAACGTGCCTGGGCTCTACGTCATCAAGCCATGGTATTTTCTCCATCGTGCTATGAGTTGCTGGCTTGTGATGGGTGGTCAGAAGTTGCAAAGGATATTTCTGAGACAGGGCATCATCGTAGCCTTCGGGTGTAGGCAGGTATTTGGCAATGGCGGGAATCCGGGGATTGTTCATCTCTGCCAGGTGCTGGCAGTAGATTTCGATCTTCCCTGAAGGAGTGGGAAAAGGATGGTTAATCGGGTCTTTGATTTGCTCTCTGAAAGCCACAAACGGCTCAGCTACCTTGAGCTTAACTACCCCTTTCTGCTCAAAATCTTCGAAATCGGGGATGTCGCCCGTACTCTCTGTGATTGTCTTCAGCCATTCCTCGTCGGTGCGGCCAGCTCTGTAGTCGGCGATGTCCAAGCGGGGTGCTAGCTCAGCACAAATGTCGCGGTCAGATTTGGACTCATACATGGAGTTTATGGCTTTGTTCATATAAAGGTAATATGGTGACCCTAGCCACGGAGAAATTACATCCTCTCTTTCCATAAAGGTGTTTACTGGCAACAGGATATCGGCAAACTTGGCAGTAGGCGTCATCCGCTGCTCATGTATGATGATGAACTCCAGGCTTTTGAAGGCGGTTATACCTTTGTTAACGTTAGGGGAGGAATTGAGGAAGTTCGAAGCTACGATATAAGCCAGCTTGGGATCACAAGGGTAACCGCCAGCTTTACCACGGAGTATCGCATCGTATATCTTTGCGCTGTGGATACGGGCACTGGTGGGGCTGGCAGACCCGCGCAATTTGTATAAGCTGTTTTGACGCGGTGGTGTTCCCTGCTCCACAGCATTGCGCGCTCCTCGGGGCATACCCATTTGTCGGCTATGAAAGGCGCGCATGAAACCACCAGCATAGCTTCCTTCTTTACCTAGATTACCGGTCATCGCAATAACTGTATTGGCTGCCCTACTGAATTGCTCTCCCATAGCGCCACGAGCTGGCCCCCAACCCGGTATAAGCGCTGCCGGTTTGGCTGTAGCGTATTCTACTGCTAGCCGCTCGATGGTAGCTCGCGGCACGCCGGTTATCTTCTCAGCCCACGCAGGCGTCTTAGGTGCGCCATCCTCTGTCCCTGTGACATAATCTCGGAACTTGTCAAAACCAACGGTATACTTGTCGAGAAACCTCTGATCTTGGAGTCCCTGTTCGATTATTACGTAGGCCATAGCAATGAGCATGGCGGCATCAGTAGCCGGTCTAATGGGGACCCATTCGTTAGCAAACACTGCGGTAGACTCGGTAAGACGCGGATCGATGGAAACTACCTTGATCCCTTTTTCCTTAGCCTTGGCCAATGTAAGGGCTGTGTTGGTATCCCAGACGGTGACGGCTGGATTCCAGCCCCACATGATGATCAGGCGAGAGTTTAGCAGGTCTTCCCGCGCACTGCCGGTCGTCATTGTGCCGTAGGTTGCCATTGAGGAGAATAGGGCTCCCTCGTAAGAGGGAGTACCCCAGGCTCGGGTGTAGCCACCAAATCCGGCCAATAATCGTTCCACAGCCCCAGCACCGTGCAACACTGCCTGACTTCCCGAGCCCCCGAGAAGCAAGATACTAGCGTTGCCGTAAGTGTTCTTAACCCGGATAAGTTCCTTGGCCACAGTATCCAGAGCTTCATCCCAGGAAATCCTCTCGAATTGGCCTTCACCCCGTGGCCCCGTTCTCTTCATTGGATATTTCAGGCGGTCGGGGGAATACACTCGCTGCCGATAAGCCCGCCCTCTAAGGCAGGCTCTGAGTTGAGGTTCCTCTCCATCATCGGTTTCTATTCTGACGATCTTGCCTTCATGCACGTGAACTTTGAGCATACATCGCCCCCCACAGTCATGACTGCAACTAGTGACAATTGTCTCCGTTTTACCCATTTTTGCTCCGGTTCACTACAGAATTCCTCAATGTGCCGATCTTCTCAATTGTGACTTCCACTACGTCACCCGGGTTCAGCCGGCCAACACCTGATGGCGTGCCTGTAGCGATAACATCCCCTGGGAGTAGGGTCATTATGCCTGAAATAAAACTCACCAGCTTGGATACCCCAAAGATAAGATCGCTTGTGCGGGCAGACTGTCGGAGTTCACCATTGAGGCGTGTCTCAAGCTTC
This sequence comes from Dehalococcoidia bacterium, assembly GCA_014384515.1. Lineage (GTDB taxonomy): Bacteria > Chloroflexota > Dehalococcoidia > GIF9 > UBA5629 > JACNFS01. The sequence continues at coordinate 3,006 of JACNFS010000191.1, forward strand.
AAATCATCTGCATCAACCTCCGTCTCTATGCAAGGGCCGATTGGCGCGAAAGTGTCATAACCTTTAGCTCTGGTCCACTGGCCGTCCTCTATTTGGTCATGGCGTTCCGACACGTCGTTAAAGCAGGTGTAGCCTATTACGTATTCCTTTGCCTTGTCCTCCGGCACGTCCTTTGCCTTTCTGCCAATGACCACGCCCAGCTCTCCTTCGTAGTCGACATGCCTCCATAGGCGGGGCAGGATGACTTTGTCTTCGGGGCCGATAACTGCAGTGGATGGTTTGAGGAAGATAAGCGGCACGGTAGGCACGGCTAGTTTGGTTTCTTCGATATGAGTCCGGTAATTCAGCCCAAGGCAGACTATTTTGGAGGGGAGGCAAGGGGCAAGCAACTTCACCTCGTCCAGCTTGTAAGTACTCCCGTCAAGCGCAAATGACCTACCAAAACGTTTGAACTGTGTGAAGGGGTTGCTTGGAAATCCGCGTACAACACTCTCGGCTAACACACCATGTCTGACCTTACCCTGGGCGGCAAAACGGACGAGGCGCAATTTCGTCACCTCCTTACATCGTACTCACAGTGTACTATAGGATAGCCACATTAGTATAGTCGCACTCGTGTTTCTGATTCTGTAGGAAGCGTACACACCCATATCACTGGTGACATTGTAGTAACACTCGCAATTGGGACATCATGGGATGGTCATATAAGAGACACAAAAACGCTGGTTTATGTAACGGCGATTGCCTGGCAAAACCAGGATAGCCACTTGAACTGGGCGGTAATGGGTTGTGCAAACGCCTCCGACTACGTGTAATGAGTGCATTGTCCGGGGTTCTTGGACACTTCGAGGAATGAAACCAGCTGCCGTTATGAGAGTCTCACCGGACTCTCTTGTTGCAGACTGCAGCAAACCAAGTCAGGTGGGCCAGACTGGACAATAGACAGGACTTTCAGCCTGATCTTCAGCCTCACTACCTGGGATTTCTATCGACTTTTCTTCTCAGGCCACTGTGACTTCGGCTGCACAATACGGGCAGTTGTTCAATTGTGCCTAAGGCTTTGGGCTATCTAACCCCACTGGAACAGCGACAAGAAAATCAAGAGAAGGAAGTTATCCTTAATCCGTGAGTGCAGATTCAAAAGACTCACCTGTTGGGTGACTCCATGGTGAGTCAGGCCAAT
>JACNFS010000038.1 GCA_014384515.1 Dehalococcoidia bacterium
TAACGGGTGGGCGCACGTGGAAAAACCTGCAGAAGAATCCCAAGATAGCGATCGCAGTAGTGGACCGAAGCAAGATGAAGGGTTACCGGTTCGTGGGCACGGCGGAGGCAATTACCCAGGGAGAGCTCTACGATAAAGCCAAGAAGCTGGCAGAGATGCTCAAAATCCCGGCTCCACCGCAGGCAGCAGTGAAGGTGAAGGTGGAGGAGATCTACGACCTCGGCAAGGGCGGCCAGAAGCTAGCCTGAGCCTGCAAGTCTTCTATGGCGCTAGAGCGTAGGCCGCGGTCGACAGGAGGCTAAGGCCGGGCAAGCAGTACCACATGGGTAGGAGCGCCCGGGCCCAAGCGACAGGCCTGCGCAGTGCAATGAAGTATTTGCTTGTACAAAGGCGACTATTTCTCGGAAGTCTAGATCGCCAGCTACAAACTGCGGGCAGAAGCGTTCCAGTCTAGCGTTCTGGAGAGCCCAACCCTTTGCGCTCGCACCAGGCATCCTCAACACGCATGTAGCCCCGGATGGCCTGGCCGGCAACATATCGGATCGGTTCCGGCGGCCATGGCATCACCCTGCGTCCAACCGGGAACGATTCCGTCCACTGAGTCTTCTTTTCTAGCAAAAGATCAGCGAGGACCTGACCATTCAGGTGCATCAGCGAGACACCGTGCCCCATGCAGCCCAGACTGTAGACAGCGCGATGGTCGCCCATATAGCCCAGCGCCGGCGTCATATCAATCGGTATAGACACCGGTCCACCCCAGCGGTCAGTGATTTGCACGCCCTTTAGAGACGGGAAGAAGGCGACGATGTCGCGCTCCAGCATGGCGAAGGTGCGGTCACTCGAATCCTTATCCATGTCGCCGCCGAAAGAGAGGGTGACATCGCTGCCGCCCATGAGCAGGCGATTATCAGCAGTCAGCCGGTAATAGTGCACGAAGTTGCGGTAGTCCTCAACTCCCTCTCGCCCCTGCCAGCCGATCTCGGCCAGTCGCTCCGGCTCGAGTGGCTCGGTCAGGACGATGTACGTCCACGCTGGTACCTGCTTGCGGCGCAGCTGCGGAATGAAGAGCGAGTAAGCATTAGTAGCCAGGACCAGCCGCCCGGCTGTGACAGAGCCACCGGGAGTTGTAAGCTTAAAAACGTCGGCGTCGCGCTGGATCTCACTCACGGGCGTGCGCTCGTAGATTTGTGCGCCGAATTCCATGGCCACACGCTTCATTTCCCACGCTAGCTTGGCCGGGTTGAGCAGCGCGCACCGAGGCTCCCACCATGCGCCCATATACAGCGGCGAATACACACGCTCCCGGGTGGCTTTGGCATCAATCCACTCGATGCCTTCCAGCCCCAACGACTGCGCCATCTCTACCTCCTTTCGAATGCGCTTGACATAGGCCGGTGTCGTCGCCACGCGCAGAAAACCAGTGCGCTCGTAATCGCAATCCAGATGATGCTCGGCCACCAGTTCACCCACCAGGTCAACGGCGCGTTCCATGTAACGATGCGACTGACAAGTTTTCTCCGCGCCGAAGAAGCTCTTGGTCAGCGACATCATCAGCCCGAAGGTAGTCATGGCAAACCCGGCATTGCGGCCGGAAGCTCCGAAGCCGATGACCTCGCTTTCCAGCACGACCACCTGCAGCGAAGGCTCGGCTCTCTTCAGGAAATACGCCGTCGCGATCCCGGCGTAGCCGCCGCCAATGACAGCCACGTCACATTTCAAGTCACCGCCCAGCGGCGGGTTCTCCTGGTACGGCCCCGAGTTGGCGAGCCAAAAACTCTTGCTTGCATAATCTTCAGACATGCTTTCCTCCTTTCCTGCAATTACATCCTTATTAGCATCCAATCTCGCCTGACGTTTTGCGGATAAAGAAAATCGCCAAGGTCAACTTGGGGAAATCTTCGATTTCCCTTTTGTCCGCTGCTAGGCGGAGTTGGGCTATACATTTTGTTTTTCATACCTCTCAAGTAAATCTACAATTGACTCCTTCTATATGAACCTATTCGTGACTCAGAATCAGTCTCTTATTACAAAATCTTACTGACCAAGTATCGTTACTTAAATCTACCATACAAAAGGTATTAAGCGATAACGTGTAATATTAGCATACTCTTTATAACCGCGTAATTCCTTCTGCAAGGTACGATCTTCCAATGCTGTGCGGACAACAAATAAGAAAACCAGCGCCCCGACAAGTGCAAGCGCCCACCATGAGCCCAAAATGAGCGGATAGCTGGGTGCGCCAATAATCTCAGCAGCATAACCAGGATGTCTTACTATTCTATATGGACCAGATGTGCAAACCTGGTGATCTTCTTTAATAAGAACCGTTGTCTCGAAGTGGGGATTGACCGCCATTGCCCAGGACCCGAGTGGGCAAGCCAGTACAAATATAGCTACACCAAGAACAATTACCCCGAAAGACATACTTGACCATTCATAACGGACTGCATCTAGGCCTGCAATGATCGAGATCATTAGAGTAAGCGGTATGTAAAAGGCAATGAATACCTTATCAAAAAGCTTTGTGCTTGCCTGAACTAACTTGCCGCGTTCATTGAGCAATTGCGGATTTAACTTTGTCAGTACAACCGCGTTTAGTATCTGGTAGAATAAAACTAATCCGATACACACCCAAGCATTTATCCACCAGATTTTACCGGCTGAAATCAGTAACACTCCAAGGTGAATAAAACTACCACTAATTTCTCTTGCTATATATCTTACTCCATAGCGATTGAGCCTGGTCGTGTCCATATTTGAGTTTCGTGCTGTTGAATTAGACATTGGAAACTCGTATCAGGATTTCTCCTAATCGTGGCTAATTCTTCATCATACTTCGTTTTCTTGCAACTCTGAGCCCAATTTCGCCTGACACTGGAATATACTAACTCAGGGTTCGCCTAATCCGCTCCCGAACTACAAAGGGCACCAGAAACCGCTATCAAACGTCGATTCCAGTGCCCTCGTTTCATCCCTTATCTCCCCAAACTTATGTTGCTTCTGACCTCATGCTAGTGTTGTGCCCTCAATATAGTCCCGCCCTGGAGCTTTGTCAACAGTGCCAGAGACAGTGATGAACCGATGTGCACGCAGTTACTGAAGTAACCTATCAAAAGCTTCTCCATTTACTTAGGTTGAGGTCTCACAAACCGGTCTCACACTTGAAGCTGAGACATACCTGGGGTAGTACAGCTTGATGATAGTTTGAAGCTTCATCGGCGTCTTGAGGTGGCAGCCAAGGGCCAAGGAACTACGGAAGGTGTGAATTGTATCTGAATGGTGGTCGGCGGCAAATCTGTCAATCCTGATTGACGATATGGGTGTGAAAAGCAGGACTGCCAGGAGAGGGGCAGGGTCTATCTCTCAGTTTCCAAGAATTCGCGACTGTCTTCATAGAAGTACCAGAAACCATCATATTCCGGGTTTATGTCGCACGTTTTAGTCACGCTCCATACCCCGTCCTCTAGATACTCAGCGGCGAAACTTGGGTCAGCGTCCTCATACAGAGGACAACCATAGCCAACTCAGCCAGATTTGCCCTTACGACAATCAGGACTAAAGCTCCTCGCCAGTGCCATTACCTCGTCAGCTGTATAACTGGGCAAATCGGTAACCAAAGCTGGCTCCTGCTCATCTTCCGTACCGGGTGGTGGAGTCGGGATGGGAGCGGGGACCATTTCTTCAAAGACAAATCCTCCGCTGAGGCCTTCAGATGCCTCTCCTTGTAAACCTGCAGCAATCGCATAGATGAATGCTCCTATGCAGAGCACTATGGCCATAGAACCAAGCCAACCGCCAGGCCATGCACTCGTCTTTTTCGGTTGTTGTCTTTCCCCCCTATATCCTGAGGTTCTTTGTCGTTCTTGATAGGCCCTCGCCCCACCAAGCAAAGGCTCTCGCCTTTGCACCCCCCAGCCTAGCTTCGTACGACAGTTTGGGCAGGCTTTGTATGCCGGCTCAATGACAGCACCACACATAGGGCAATTGTAGGGGAACCTCTGACCACAGGCTTCGCA
>JACNFS010000023.1 GCA_014384515.1 Dehalococcoidia bacterium
ACCTACCCGCTCTAGCAAAGCGTAAATTCGGTCAACGATAGCATCAGTGGCACCAGCCAGGATATCATTCACTTGCTTCCCTTCACGCATCAGTTTGATAATGTCATTCTGGGCAAAGACGGCGCAAGTGCTGCTAATAGATAAAGACCCCTCTACCCATTCGAGGGACAAGGGGCCAATCTGCTCCAACCCAAGTCTCAACGTGGCTGCCACCCTCTCCAAATATCGGCCGGTACCAGCAGCACACTTGTCGTTCATAGCGAAATCAATTACCCTGCCATTTTCATCGCATCTTATTGCCTTACAATCTTGTCCTCCCATGTCCAGAATAGTGCGCACCTCCGGGAAGAGCCAATGGCTACCCCTGGAGTGGCAAGAGATCTCGCTTACAGTAGCCTGGGCAAAAGGGACATTGACACGACCATAACCCGTGGCGACAGTATACTGCACGTCGCTCGGCGAAACATTGGACTCCTCCAATGCCAGGCCCATGGCGCTGTTTGCCGATTCCACAGAATCTGTGCCGGTGAAGATAATGCTCCACCCTCTTATCGCCCCGTCTTCCATAATCAGGGCCTTTGCACTTAAGGAGCCTATGTCGACTCCACTGACAATCATTGTTGCGACGCTCCTGAATCATCTAACTTGCCAGACGACCCTATGGGAGTCTCGAACGAGGCCTTGTTCTTCTCCGCAGCAATGAGGGCTGCCCCAAGAGCTCCCACCACGATGGGCTCCTCGGGGATCAATATATGACAGCCCGCCTGTTCTTCTATGGCCTTGACCATGCCAACATTCTTAGTGAGGCCCCCAACCATGGCCAAATCTCTTTCAAAGCCCACCTTCAAGATCATAGTGTAGATGCGACGGGCCAACCCCTTGAAAACCGCCCATGAAATATCTTCAGGCCGGCGTTTGGAGTGGATCAGGGAGATAATCTCGGACTCAGCGAAGACAGCGCAGGTGCTTTCGATATCCACATCCTCGCGGGACTTGAGGGCCAACTGTCCCATCTCCCCCACGTCTAAGCCCAGTGGTTTGGCTGCTATTTCCAGAAATCTACCGGTCCCTGCAGCACACCTGTCATTCCGGACAGTGCTCAAAGGTCTGCCATGTTTGCACTTCACGACTAGACACTTATCGGCGCCCATATCTATCACAGTGTCAGTCGATGGCAGTAGCCAGGTGACCCCACGGGCGCAACAGGAGGATTCTGTGGCTTGTTCATCCGCAAAAGAGATATACTTACTCCCAATCCCAGTAGCAACCACGTATTCTATGTCACTGCGTACAATATCTGCCACTTGTGTTGCTTTACCCAACCCTCTGAGTGCATTCGATTGTGCATCTCCTCTGCCCTGGTAAACAACGGTATCAGACAGAATTCCGCTATCGCTCAGTATTATGATCTTGGTGTTTTCGGCGCCGACATCGATCCCGGCTGTAATCATGGCTTCCTAACTTCCTCACTCAATCATTTCCAAGAATGCTTCTATTCTGGTTCGTAGCATACCTAAATGAGCCAGGTGATACTCCCGGTCAAGGCTAATGTAACGAACACCAGCCTCGGTGAACCTCGCTTTCATCACAAAAAACCTGTAGGCTAGAGGCAGAGAATATAGCTGCTTCAACTCGATAACCCCAGCGACATCGAATTCTTCAATCATTTTCAATAGTTGTTTGGCCTGCTTGTTCCAATCGACCATACGGGCACTGCCAGGGCGGTTGATATAGCGGCTTGCCAGGGCCTCCCACAGGTTATCCTGCGAGGTATCAACCGTATCAGCAAAATACCTGAAACCAGTGTCAAAGTCATCTGTAACTACAGCGGAGCCCGCGCTCTCCACAAGCTCAAGGTAGCCCGGGTGATCAAGATACTCGCTTATCATGAGTATTCTAGGTCGAGTCTGCTTGAAAGATGCCTTGCGTTTCTCAAGGTAAGGGAGCAACGCCCCTAGCTCCTTGTTGAACTCATCTCTGGGCATAATCCTGGCTGCGGTAGTTATTCCCAGACTCTCAGCACCAGTAAGGGCTGGGCTCTCTTTCTTTCTCAGCTCATAGACTTTCATAAGCAGAGTTCGCATGGTGTTATATACTTCAATCTGATGACGTAACTCTTCCTCAGTAATCTCCACGCCAGCCCACTCCTCAATGGCTTCCTTAAACTCCGAAACAGACTTGACCCACATCCCAAAGGTAGTCTTTGTACTTGAATGAGGAAAATACATGATATAAGTAAAGGGTGGCTTGTTAAGGTAGTGCAGCACATCCCAAAGACGCTTGAAATCGTCATCCAATTGGGTAGTAGCCAAACCATCAAGAAAGTCCAACTCTCCCGTCAACACTGACTCGAGGACATGCGAACAATAACGACAGGTCATTTCAGGGCGGTAAACTGCAGCCAGGGGAGCCGCTTCCCGCCAGGTTCCGGTAATGCGCCACGGCAGTACCCCAGCCGCAGAGATGATTTCCTCAGGCACATTGGAACAGAGCAATCCCATTACCTTTTTGCCCTGCTTCTTCCATTCCATGGCCCATTTGGTTCTACTTTCGGGCTTATTACCATCGATTAGTGTCCGCAATCTGTTCTCCATAGCCTGTGTCTCTTCCAATTCTTTCCTGCCTTCCTTTGTAATCATGCCAGTCCACCCTACCTATCCCGGGCACGACTTTCTTTCGTCGCCAGGCATACCTCTATGAAGTCTTCCAGCCTTGAATGAAGGTCCTCGTCATTGTAGATGCTGCTTTCCAGCATCCTTCCCTCGATGAAGACGGTGGGGATCCCCAACTCCTTCTCCGCAGCATCGGCGACCACCTTGCCCAGGTTGTTGGTAACAGGGCAGCCCCATTGCTGAAAGTATACTATCCCGTCTATGTGGAGGTCTCGGCACGAATTAAGATGTGTTTGTACCCACTTGTCACCCAGGCGGCCCCATACCCAGTCTGCTTGCCTGACCTCCTCCTCCAGAGGAGTGAGCTTTCTGCCCTTCCATGGGTCACCCCAAATAGGTTCTCTCCCTGAAAACCAACCGTTGTAGATGGTCATCTCGGAGGCAGGAATAGAAACGCCCTTCTTTTCCAGCCAGCTGAAAGGGTCGGCGTAAAAAGGACCGGCCACTGACCACAAGAAACGCAATCTTTCCTCCGGTCGAGCCACACCCAGGCCCTTCTCAACCCGCTCGCCGACCTCGTCAACGTATTTGTGCATATACTCCACCGCCTTTTTGGGGTCCGCATACATGCTGGCTAGACGGACCTCTCTGAAGCTTTCCCTCCCGCTCAGAGGGCAGGGAATTGCTGCCTTCAGCTTCCAAAGCCGCTGAAACTCCTGCAAGAACTGCCGGTCATAATACTGCAACTCTACCAGCTTGTCCTCATCATATTTGCAGCCGTGCACGTTAGCCTCTACATAGTCAACAAGTTCCCGAAGCTGGTCCGTCCCGTACTTCAGTAGCTCTTCGTCCTCTTCCCCTTTTTGTGAGTAGTGCTTGAAGCTGCGGTCGACATTAAATGTGGGGATACTAAGGAGCTGAGCCACAATGACGTGAGCCAGAAAGATAGGTATACATTCGAAGTTTGACGAGGCTACGAAGCTGGGCCTTGGGAAATCCCCGTTCAACAGCATTGGGATAAGGATGGAACAGCGATCGCAGGTATGCTCAGGCATGCCCTCCTTTCGAATAATCTCGAAGTACCTCGTAGCCGCTTCGCCGAATGTTCTATCAGCAGCCATTATTGCATCCCACGGCACCATCCCAAGAGCCCTGGTGAGTCCGCCTATGCTGGCAGCACCTATAGGCTTCCCTTGTTCAACAGCCTGCCTCTGCTCCATCCGGAAATCGCGTTCCAGCTCGTAGAGCATTATGTTGGACTGTGGCTTGCTGGGGTCGGGGTTGTCTCTTATCTTCTTTATCCTTCGGACACATCTCTCAATCTCAAAATCGAGGTACGCTAGTCCTGTTTT
>JACNFS010000193.1:0-2076 GCA_014384515.1 Dehalococcoidia bacterium
ACCATCTTCAATGATATCAGCGCCCGCGACATCCAGTTGCAGGAGATGATGGCATATGGCCTCGGTCCAGTTAAGGGCAAGGATTTCTGCAGCATTATGGGCCCCTGCCTGGTGACCCCGGATGAGGTGGACCCCGGCAACATGCGGATGATAGCCCGGATCAACGGCGAGGTATGGTCAGACAATAACAGCGGCACCAGTTACTGGACCTGGCCTCAGATTATCGAGTTTGCCTCCATGGACGAGACTCTCTACCCCGGCGATTTCTTGGGCTCGGGAACCGTGGAGAAGGGTTGTGGCGGCGAGATGGGCCGATGGCTGCAGCCGGGGGATGTCATCGAGCTGGAGGTGGAAGGCATCGGGGTCCTCAGAAACCGGGTAGGGGAGAAGCTCCCCAAGCGGGCTTTTACTCGCTAAGCTGCCCCTTCAGCCAAGGAAGCTGACCATTCTATATTCAGCAACACATCGGCGGCAACGCACTTCTGAGACAGGTTGACAGTAAGGCCTCATTGAACTACGATTTGGGTTGCTAGCAATTAAGGCCGAATACACCTTTTAGCTCAGGCGAATTCGGAGGTCAAGAAATGTCAAGTTGGAGGATTAAGGTTCTGTACTTTGGTGATATTGAGGTGTCAAAGGAGATGGTCACCGTAGGGATAGATATTGGTTTAAAGGTAAAGCTTCCCTACTTGGGATTTCTCATTACCGATGGCAACAAGAACATCCTATTCGACAACGGTATCAATTCCAAGTTCATTGTAGATGGGAAAGCATGGGCAGGCAGCCCAGCAAAGGGGGGAGAGTCCTTTGTCCTGGAAGCCCTGAAGGGGGTCGGCTTAAGCCCTGAGAAGATAGATATGGTAGTCTATTCCCATTTACACAATGACCATGCTGGCAATTGTCATCTCTTTCCCAAATCAGTTCATCTGTTCCAGCAGGATGAATGGCGTGAGCTTCTCGACCCTCTCCCCTCAATGATGATTCGGGGCGATTTCGATCAGTCAATAATCCCGGTTTTGAAAGAGATGAACTGCTACAAGGTCGATGGAGACGTGGAGATTGGCGAAGGGCTGAAGCTGTATAAGACTCCAGGACACACAGCAGGAAGCCAGGTTTTTGAAGTAGCCACCGAGAGGGGCAAATATATATTGGCAGGGGATACTGTCCATATATATCATATAGCATTTCCGCAACTCACAGAGCTTATCACTATGGAGGGGGAGAGGATAAAAATCACACCAGCACCGAAGGTATACGGTCCAGCTATACCTTCCTCCTTGGTCTATAACCATTACGACTGGTATAATAGCATCTACAAAATAAAAGCCATGCTATCAGCACCTGCATTTCTCCTCCCGGGACATGAACCATCGCTCTTCGGTAAGGCCTTCCCCGCCTAGCAAGAGGAATGCAAGAATTATACCGGGCTACATCGAAATCCTGGAGGTGAAGCATGTCAAGAATAATAGATTTGAGCGTCCCTACGGAAGACAGCCCCAGTGAGCCTTTGCCACTGAAGGTCAGCCACGAAGACCATAAGCAGAGCGTCGAGGTAATGAAAATGTTCTTCGGTTGCAGTGAAAAAGACCTGCCTCAGGGATTAGGCTGGGCTAATGACACCGTAACCTTGATTTCCCACGCTGGAACTCATGTTGATGCTCCGTGGCATTATTTCCCTACCTCTGAGGGGAAACGAGCCAGAACCATCGAGGAGATGCCCTTGGAATGGTTCTATCACGACGGCGTAGTACTGGACATGAGGCATAAGCCGCGTGGCTCCGGTATCACCGTTGATGACCTTCAGAAAGCCCTGGCAAAAATCAACTACAAGATCAAGCCTTGGGATATTGTGATGATACAAACTGGAGCTGATAAGTACTGGGGGCAAGCAGAGTATTTCAATGCTGGATGCGGCATGACAAAGGATTCCACCCTTTGGTTAATAGACCAGGGAGTCAAAGTCATGGGGATTGATGCCTGGGGGTGGGACAGACCATTCTGGGCGATAAAGGAAGAGTTTGAGAAAACCGGGGATGGCAGTATACTATGGCAAGCCCATTGGGCTGGCATAGACAA
>JACNFS010000193.1:2536-3963 GCA_014384515.1 Dehalococcoidia bacterium
TCTGGGAATTGGTCGGACTTTTCAGCTAGTGAAGCCTTTCGAAGAACTCAGCGTTCTCGAAAATGTGGCCATTGGTGCGCTCTATGGCAAGGGAGAGGGCAACGCCAGCAGAGCCAAGAAACAAGCACTAGAGACACTGGAGTTTGTCGAGCTAGCTCATGAAAGCGATGCCCTGGCCAGTGAGTTGACACTTGCCGACAGGAAGCGTCTGGAGGTAGCCAGGGCTCTATCCACCGGCCCTGAGCTTTTGCTGCTTGATGAGGTCTTTGCAGGCTTAAACGAAACCGAACTGAAGCAAGCCGTAGCGCTCATCTTCAAGATACGGCAGGAGATGGGAGTAACCGTATTTATGGTCGAGCATGTTCTCAGTGCCATAATGAAGACCTGCCAGCAAGTTATAGTCCTGGACTACGGGTGCAAGCTCGCTGAGGGCAGCCCCGAGGAAATCGCCAACAACCCCAAGGTGATAGAGGCTTATCTGGGAGGAGCCTATGCTGAAGGTAGATGAGGTAAACGTTTCCTATGGTGGCCTTCAAGCGCTGTGGGATGTCTCAGTCGAAGTTATTGAGCATGAGTTTGTCACCATAATCGGCTCCAACGGTGCTGGAAAAACGACATTGCTCAAGGCAATATCGGGAATTATCAAGCCATCATCGGGGTCAATCGACTTCCGGGGTGAGAGGCTGGATGGATTAGCACCACATAAGATTTGTGAAATGGGGATCATCCACATCCCAGAGGGCAGAAAAATCTTCCCCCTTATGAAGGTGAGCGAGAACCTTGAAATGGGGGCTTACCTTCCTGAAGCAAGGAAGCACGCCAGGGATTCCATAGAGCGGGTTTACGACCTTTTCCCCGTCTTGAAGGAGCGCCAAAATCAGCTTGCGGGAACGCTATCCGGTGGCGAGCAGCAAATGCTGGCCTTAGGTCGGGGCTTAATGAGCCAACCGAAGCTGCTGATGTTAGATGAACCTTCACTCGGGCTATCACCAAAGCTAGCTGCGGAAATGCTCGGTACCTTGAAATTGCTAAATAAGCAAGGGATTACCCTCTTGCTTGTCTCTCAGGAAGTGCTCCAATCCCTGCGGCTAGCTCAAAGAGCCTATGTTCTGGAGAACGGTAGAGTTGCCCTAGAAGGTAGTGGAGAGAAACTTCTGCAAGACGAGGCTATAAGGAAGTCATACCTCGGACTGTGATACCAGCCCTTCTTTCCTCTGCGGAGCGCGTCTCCTTTGCACGAAGGACATAATCCCGTTGGGCATGAACATTATCACCAACACCAGGAGCAGCCCATATATTATGCGGGATACTTCGCCCGGAATCCCTAGAAATGCTGTCAAGATTTCATTCATTATGGTCAATATAGCGGCGCCTATCACAGGGCCAAGCCACCATCGAGAACCCCCAAATATTGCCATCAACACTAT
>JACNFS010000050.1:0-1563 GCA_014384515.1 Dehalococcoidia bacterium
AGAATGTATTTGTCTCCCTCCAACCTGGCCACGCTCTCCATGGCACCTGCGTCGGAGCCGGCATTGCGCTCGGTTAGGCCGAAAGCGAACATCCCTTCACCCCTGGCCAGGGGGGTAAGGTGCTTCACCTTTTGCTCCGGGCTTCCCGCGATCAGAATCGGCTCGGCGGCGAGCCAGCTTGAACCAACGATGTTGGAACAACCCGCATCGACCCGGGAAATCTCTTCGGAGAAGATGCAACAGGTTATCATGTCCGCGCCTGCGCCGCCGCACTCCTTGGGCAAATGCAGGCCAAACAGGTCGTTGGCCTTGAACAATTCGAAAATATCCCAAGGGAATTCTCCCGTGCGGTCGATCTCCGCCGACCGCGGTGCCACCTTCTCCTCAGCTGACTTGCGTATCGTCTGGCGGAATTGCTCCTGTTCCTCAGTCGTTATGTATTGCACTCGCTTGCCCTCCTTTCTTCGTCTAAATTGTACGGGTTGCCCTATGTTTTGGTCAATAGCAACACAGGGTCAGGGTATATACTCCGGTCATGCACCCTTCGTCTTTGCCCCGAAGATACAGCCAGGGGCGCAGTCTATCCTCACCTCAAAGGCTCAGTCACCCTCGCTCAGGTATTCCAGAAGCTTGGTCAGATAGGGCGGATGTTGCGGCTGAAATCTAAGCCAGGTGGGTGTGGGATACCTTAGGACACCCGTCCGGTAGCCTTCTGCCAGACCGGCTACGAAGTGCTCAACCCTGCTTGCCGGTATGGCAAAGGCCATCTCATCGGGCGTGGTCATCGCGTTGATACGCTCGCCAACACCGGGCAGGACGACCTGGCATTCCTCGGTAAGGATAGGGGTCACGGTACCGAATATGCAACTCATACCTTCTGCTGCTGTGAAATTGAGGGCGCCGCCTTCACCGTGGAGCCGTCCGCCTAACATTACCAGCACCTGTGCCGGGTTACCGTATACCAATAGTACGTGCGGCTCGAAGGTAGCCCTGGCAAGCGGTCCAATAAGTATGTATTTGTATTTGCCGTATTCCAACTTGGGAAGGGCCTGAGCAGTTCTCGCCTGTGCCTCTCTGCTCCCAAAGCCCTGGGACTCCATGAAGCTGCCATCAAGATAGCCATCCTTGGGTGGTAGAAAGCCCATAGCAATGCCTGGTATAGGGCAGGTGAGATCGTCCCTGCCGATAGCCAGAGTCCAGCCGTAGCGCCGCGCCATGCTGATTCCTTGACAGACAGCAATCTTGAAGCCTAAGTCTCGGGTGGGTATTCGCACCCGTTCGGGGAGCTCCTCCGCTGATTCACACATTCTAACTGCCAGAGGTATGCTCTGAGGCCGTACGTAACTCGTTAGCGCCTCGTTGGTCTGGTTTATATCCACGTTCTTCCTCCCTGCTTATTTTGCTAAAAGTACAACAGCCCTGGTTCTCTGTTCAAGTGGTATTTCTCATTTCTTATCCGGCTGAATGCGTATGGTATCGGTATAATAGCTCGCCTGTCAACCTGCTCCCGCTATAGATAATAAGAGACCTGTAGGTTATGCATCTTTCTCAGGACTGGTGGGC
>JACNFS010000050.1:1903-3955 GCA_014384515.1 Dehalococcoidia bacterium
GAAGGTGGAAATGCTATGAGTGATAAGATTAAGGCTTTTTGTGGGCGGATGTGCACTGCTGCTTGTGGTGTACTGATAACGTTGAAGGACGGGGGAATAGCCAAAATTGAAGGGGACCCCGATTGTCCCTTAAGCCAAGGTGCAATTTGTCCCAAAGGTCTGGCTTTTCCAGAACTGATTTATCATCCTGACCGCCTCAAATATCCGTTGAAGCGTGTTGGCAATCGAGGTGAGGGCAAATGGCAGCGAATTTCCTGGGATGAGGCTTTAGCCTCAATCAGTGACCGAATGAAGACCTTGAAGCAGCAATTCGGGGCTGAATGCATCCTGTTAATGCTAGGATCACCCAAAGGCATGGAGCTGGCTTTTGCGTTCAGATTGGCCAATGTTTATGGTATATCCAATGTGACCACTGCAGGTGATGTCTGCCACATGCCGCGTGACCAAGCGGCTACTTTTACTTACGGTGCACCCGCTTTCCCTGATCTTGACCAGCCTCCAAGCTGCCTGATAGTCTGGGGAAGTAATCCGCTACACACCCATGAAGGCTCGGTAACTACTCGTCGCCTCCGTCCGGCCTATGCAAAGGGGACGAAATTTATCGTCATTGACCCGAGAAAGGATGGTCTAGCTTCTCGAGCTGATATGTGGCTTGAACCAAGGCCAGGGAGCGACGGGTTGTTGGCCCTGGGAATGCTTAAAGCGATAATTGATAACAGGCTTTATGATGCTGAATTCGTCGCCAACTGGACCGTTGGTTTTGACCAACTTCAGGCCCGGCTAACAGACTATTCCCTGGAGCAAATAGCGGAGGCGACCTGGATTCCCAAAGCTCAAATCGAGCAGGCGGCTGAGACCTATGCCACCACTAAACCAGCGGCTATCCACTGGGGAAATGCGCCAGACCACACCAGCAATAGCTTTCAAACCTGCCGGGCTATTTCGATATTGCGCGCTATCACTGGTAATCTGGATATCCCTGGCGGTGATTGCCTTGCATCTATGCCCCCGCTTATGAGGCCAGGCGATTTCATGCTGGTCAGGACCTTTCCCAGAAACCAGGACAAGGCGTTGGGAAATAGCTTTAGGGTGGCCAGTCGGTCACTGCTCAGTCCCAGGCAAGCAGTAGTCGAAGCCATTTTGGAACAGAAACCTTACCCGGTAAAAGCAGCCCTAATCATGGGTACTAATCCGCTCCTCAGCTATGCTGATGCTCAGCAGGCCTGTGAGGCATTAAAGCGACTGGAGTTTCTAGTAGTTTCAGAGCTTTTCTTAACTCCCACTGCCGAGCTTGCTGATATCGTCTTGCCGGTGGCAACAAACTTTGAGTTCAATGAAATCGGTCACTACGGGGTCAGGTTGGGTCTTGTCGAGGCCAGGCACAAGGTGATTGAACCTCCTGGTGAATGCTGGTCAGATATGAAGATAATAAACGAGCTGGGCAAGAGGCTGGGAGTGGGGGAGCATTTTTGGCACGATGAGAATGAGGCCCTTGACCTTATTCTAGAACCCAGTGGAATGAAATTCGAGCAGTTTAAGGAACGAGGCATTCTTTACGGCGACAAGAAATACTACAAATACCGAGAAGACGGCTTCAGGACGCCTTCCCGGAAAGTTGAAATATATTCCGCTCAGCTTGAAGCCATGGGATACGAGCCGTTGCCTGCCTACCTTGAGCCACCTGAAACGCCCTTAGGTTCTCCTGAGCTCTACGAGAAGTACCCTCTAGTGCTGACTAACAGCAAGAATCCATACTTCGTTCATTCGACAGGGAGAAACCTGGCCAGCCTGCGCCGGCAATCTCCGGAACCCGTAGCCGAATTAAATCCGCAGACGGCAACTAAATTGGGAATAAAACAGGGAGACTGGGTATATATTGAAACTCCCAGGGGAAGGATAAAGCAGAGGCTTCAACTAAACGAGGCGCTTGACCCCAGAATCATATTCGTTGCTTACGGCTGGTGGTTCCCGGAGAGGTCTGTCTCTGACCTTCATGGCTGGCAAGAGTCCAACATAAATATGTTGACCAGCGGCAGTCCCCTTGATCCAGCT
>JACNFS010000059.1:0-1092 GCA_014384515.1 Dehalococcoidia bacterium
GACGCCGACGGCTTTCCCACACACCTGTGTGGCTACAGCCGGGCCGGCCTCGGCTATACGTCAAGGATGATGAGAGAACTGAATGGCGAAATACCCCCAGAGGCTCCGCTAGGAGGGATGCCGAAACCCATATTCCTGATGTCTTCAACTGCCATTTGCGATGCCAGATACAAGTGGTTCCAGGCATTGGGCCGCTATATGGATGTCCCGGTATGGACGTTTGAAGCGCCTGCTCCCGGGGTAAACGAGATGTTCATGGAAGGCTCCTACGACAGAATGGTTGCCTTGGGAATTGAACATCTCAAGGATTTCGTTGCCTTCGTGGAACGTATTGTGGGCAGGAAGATGGACTGGGACAAACTGGATGAAACGGTGGACCTCATGATAGAGATTAACCGGCTGTGGCACGAGGCCAACGAACTGCGGAAGGCCAGCCCCTGCCCTATGCACAGCAGAGATTTCTGGAGCGCTATGCCGGCAGCCCTGTTCCTGGCAGGTGATCTCAAGGACTCGTTGCAATGCTTTCAAGATATGTATGATGAGATAAAAGATAGGGTGGATAACCATGTCGGCGCCATCCCCGAGGAGAAGTATCGGCTGGTATTCGCCGAGCTTCCCCCCTGGCACAGCCTGGGGCTTTTCGATAGATTCGCTGAGAGGGGATGGAATTTCGTCGTCGAGAGCTTTGGCTACCATCCACCTATACCCATTGACCTGAGTGGAGTCAGCGACCCACTGGAACGAATCACCAAATTCAGCCTGCAACTCTTTGCTGGCTATTATGAAGATGCTTTGAAACAGAATGTGCTCGCCGGCGCCTTCGCATACCCTTACTTGAAATACGCCAGGGAATGGAAATGCGATGGGGCGCTCCTCCATCCTCTCATAAGTTGTCGCAGTGCCTCCACGCATTTGCCATACGTCTCAAACTTACTGCTGGAAAGGCTGAAGGTGCCTTCGCTAACAATCGAGGGAGACATCGTAGACCTCCGATTGTTTGACCCCGAAGACGCCATGGCAAAAGCAGAACCATTCGAGGAGACCATGGAGCACTACAAAAAAGCCAGGAAGCAGGAAGGCTTTGATTGGTGA
>JACNFS010000059.1:2056-3953 GCA_014384515.1 Dehalococcoidia bacterium
ACCTGCGCCCGCACCTTTAGGGAAGCTGTCCTCGGCGAGACCAGCAAAGACTACAAGAAAGACCTGGAAAGCCGGTTCGGCTATCTGAAAGGCCTCGCCAAAGAATGGAATGTCAATGGCGCCATCTTCATACTCGTCAGGTATTGTGACCCCTTCGCTTTCGAAATGCCAAATCTCAAGGACTATTTCGATAGCCTCAACATTCCCAGCACCTACATAGAATACGATTACACGGAGGGAGCTTTGGCACCCTTGAGAACAAGGGTTGAGGCTTTCGTCGAGACAATTAGCTAGGAACACCGCTCAAGAGGTCCGCTTGTATTTCGCCGGGGTCGACATAGGTTCCACCATGACCAAGACTGTCCTTATGGACACGAATGGCAAGGTTTTGTCTGCCATCAAAGGCCCTACCGGCCCCGAACATCGCCAGCTAGCCAACGAGGTTATGGAAGCGGCGCTGGAGCAAGCCGGACTGCAACTTGAGGACATCTCCTACGTTGTAGCCACCGGCTACGGGCGGCTAAACGTCCCTTTCGCTGACCGCCAGATTACAGAACTGACCTGTCATGCCAGAGGGGTGTCGAGCTTGTTTCCCAATGTCAGAACGGCCATTGATATCGGCGGGCAAGATGCTAAGTGTATGAAGATTAATAACGGCAAGCTGCTCAACTTTGCTATGAACGACAAATGCGCCGCCGGGACAGGCAGGTTCCTGGAAGTCATTGCCGCCACACTGGGTATCAAGCTGGAGGACCTCGGGGATATCTCCCTGAAATCTGCCAAAAAGGTCGAGATTAGCAACCTTTGCACCATCTTTGCCCAGCAAGAGGTAGTAGCTCGCCTTTCCGAGGGAGAAAAGCCGGAAGATATCATAGCTGGACTTCATGATGCCTTGGCCAGCAGGGTGGCGGCATTGGCGCGGAGGCTCAAGATAGAACCTGATGTGGTGCTTACCGGAGGCGTGGCAAAAAACGTTGGAATAATTAGGGCGATGAAGGAAAACCTGGGCTGCGAGCTTCTTATCCCCGAAGACCCGCTTCTCACCGGGGCGATGGGCGCCGCCATTCTGGCAAAGGAACTGTCATCGGAGGCAATAGCCAAAGGCGAGCCTGTCTCGACAAAACCACGTCGCCTGGAAAAGGCTACCTTCTTCCACTAAGGAAGCAACCTAAATGGCTTGGTTTATGGGCATCGACATCGGCTCGGCGTACAGTAAGGGAGTCATAACCAGAGATAACCAACTTTCCGCTTACTATGTGATTCTTTCTGGAGCCAACTACCGAACGGCGGCCGAGACGATAAGACGGGAACTTCTGACACAGGTCAACCTGACCGAAGACGATATAACCGATACTGTAGCTACCGGTTCCGGCGCCGGCAATGTGTACTTCGCCAGCCAGAAGGTCAGTGACATAGTCTGTACTGCCAGAGGCATAAACACCGTCTTCCCCACCGCCAGGACAGTAATCGACGTGGCAGGGCAATCCACAAAGGTGATACGGATAGATGCTCAGGGGCTTGTCGTCAACTTCGCCGTTAGCGAGAAGTGTGCTGCCGGAAGCGGCCGATTCATTGAGGTTATTGCCAACGTGCTGCGAATGGATTTGCAGGACTTCGGCCTGCTTGCCCTCAAGTCAAAGAATCCTATCACTTTCAGCACCGGCTGCGCTGTTTTCGGCGAATCAGAGGCTATCACCAGAGTCAGCGAAGGCATCCCCAAAGAGGATATCGCCGCCGGCGTCAACAAAGCCTTGGCCGACAAGGCCTCCTCCCTGGTTAAGAAGATCAAGCTCGAAGAGCCATGCGCTGTCTGCGGCGGTGGTGCTCTCAACGTCGGCCTCATCACGACCATAGAGCATGAGCTGAACATCCAGCTACTGGTGCCTCCCCAACCCCA
>JACNFS010000194.1 GCA_014384515.1 Dehalococcoidia bacterium
CACCTTCCTTTTTTTCATAGATAATATCTTCAAACTCCATAACCATGTCTCCTTCCACAAATAACTAACGAAAGGCAGGCGCCGATTGTCAATCCTGTCCCTTAACCGTATTCCCCTGCTTATGTCACACATGTACCCGTCGGGGGAAATACTTGAGCCACCGCCGGTAACAATCCCCGTCTCACCGGCTACATTCAAGTCCCTCTTTGAATCCAGCCGCTGCCGAATTCCCTAGTATGGGTCGTGCACCGACTGTCGATCCCGCCTCCCGGCTTACTGCAGTTAGCCAGCTCCGGCCAGGTAGCCTTGCGGCACCCGGAGAATACTACTTACCGCTGCTTCCTTCCGGACCTGACGGGATTCATAGCCCTCCGCCGCGCAAGACCCAGCCTTCAACACCGCTTCACCGTAGCAGTCCCAAAAGACAAAAACCTCGAGCCGGAATTCAACCCCGCTATAGCGGATTTCGGGTACAGGGCACCGCTAGCTCCCCGTCTAGCACGACCCAAACAAATACTACTATGGAGCACCAAACTTTTCAAGGTTACCAGCCTTCGCCTAAACGCAAAATCAGCGGCAAGGGCAGTCCTCGCTCCTCCATCTTCCTCTGAGTAGCTCCGATATCATATTCAACCCGGTAATGATGGACAGTCTGGGCTTCGGCATCATAGACAGCATAGCTGGCTCGAGGGTCGCCATCTCGAGGTTGCCCAACACCACCAGGATTGATAATCAGGCGATTCTCCCCTAGCACCAAGTTAGTCCCATCTGGAAACGCTCTGTAGATAGTGGTATGGTCGATGTACTCGAAAATCAGCGGCACATGAGAGTGCCCCACAAGGCAGAAGGCCGTTTGAAAACACGTAAAGTTGACATGCGCCGCCTCGATCGACAGCAGGTACTCCCAGATCGGTTCCCGCGGGCTGCCATGAACCAGCGTGAAATCATCCTGGCAGAAGCTAACAGGCAGGTTTTCAAGGTAGTTCATATCTTCCTTGGTTAGCTGTTGACTTGTCCAGTGGCAAGCCTGAGCAGCAACGGGATTGAAGTCGGAAGTATCCATCTTACCTATCGCTGCCCAATCATGATTGCCGGCTACACATACATGCTCATATTGACGCAAAAGCTCAATGCACTCGTGAGGGTCAGGCCCATAGCCCACCACATCACCGAGACACCATATCTTGTCAAAACCCCCTCTGATATCTACATCCCGAAGCACCGCCTCAAAAGCAGTCAGATTGCTGTGAATATCAGCAAGTATTGCATACCTCATCCCGCTAACTATACCATCCGAAAGGCTATTTGTTAAGTTGAAGTATATCCAAAGAGGCCCGGATTATCTGCACCGAAGATGACCTCGTGGCTATTTGGCTATTTGGCGACAAGACACTAAGGTGATATGCTTAATGCTGGAGGCGATAGCAGTGGCAAAGAAAGCAAGGCTTGGGATTTACCTCGAAGATGAGGAGACCAAATGTTTTCTTTGGGTCCAATAATAGTAGGAGTGGGAACAGAATGTACTATTTCGCCTATGCGTCTAATCTCAATAGGAAGCAGATGGCGGAACGCGCCCCCGACAGCAAACCCAAGTTCATTGCTACACTACCCAATTACAAGCTCATATTCACCGGGTGGTCAAGGCAGCGGCAAGGTGGAGTTGCCAGCATCAAGCCGCTCAGAGGAGAGAAGGTTGTCGGGGCCGTTTACGAAATCTCCGATAAAGATTTGAGGCTGTTGGATAAGTACGAAGGCTACCCTGCTACCTATAATCACCTGAATATAACAGTATGGACAGAGACCGGTGATCCTGTGGAAGCCATGACCTATATCAAGGTTGAGCAATCAGAGGAGACAAGACCTTCTCGGGAGTACCTGGCTGCTATTCAGCAGGGTTACAGAGACTGGGAAATAGCCTAAGCGCCGAGAGGTTACCCCCAGTTCTCAGGGCTTTTCACCGATAGTTATCGTAATGACAGTATCGCCCTCAAACGAGGGATTCTGCATGGGGTCTCGAGGTGTAAGCTTATTCAAGACATCCATCCCCTCTATCACCTGTCCGAATACCGTATGCTTGCCGTCGAGGTGAGGCTGAGGTGCATAGGTGATGAAAAACTGACTCCCATTGGTATTGGGGCCGCTGTTAGCCATAGACAGAGTTCCAGCAGTATGACTACGCTGGTTGAATTCATCTTCAAAAGCGTAGCCAGGACCACCAGTGCCAGTCCCAGTAGGGTCTCCCCCCTGCACCATGAAGCCGGGTATCACTCGATGAAAGGTAGTGCCGTCGTAGAAACCTTCTCTGGCGAGAAACACGAAGTTATTCACAGTCCTTGGAGCGTCGTCAACGAATAGCTCCAAGACGATATCACCCTTCTTGGTCTCAATAGTGGCCGTATACTGCTTCTCGACGTCGATGGCCATGGGAGGAGGAGCAGCGTAAGTCTTGGGCGGCACGACGCCAGTTTCAGTGCTACGTGACGTGTTTACGTTGACCACAACCAAGGTAACCACAACAGCAAGGCCGATGACCAAGAAAACAGGCCAGAATTTGCGAACTGTCGGGCCAGACTTCCGCGGTGCTTTTTTCTTTGGTTGCTGCTTCGGCTTTGATTTGCCTTTTCGCGCTAGCCATTCAGAGTCGTACTCCTGTCTCTTTCGAGGGTCCTTCAGCACCTGATAAGCATGATTTGCCCTCGCCAACCCTTTCTCGGCTTTTTCCTTGGCTGGCCCCGAAGCCCCGTGCATCCGGTTGGGACGGAAAACAAGACACCTGTCACGGTAAGCCTCCTTGACTTCCTTGGGAGTCGCTTTTGGACTGACTCCTAGTATCTCGTAATAGTCCTCGAATTCGTCCATATTCTATCACCCTATTTTGCTTTCCGAGTTTCCATTGACGCCCAAATGACGGCACTTTCTGCAACGCCCTGATGACCTGGCCAAGCTGCCTTTTTCAAGCCTTCAGTCCCGAGAGCTAGTACATCCGGCAAGAACGCAGTCGTACGCGTTGGTTAACCTCTTGGTTGAAGATTACTTGTCAAAATGCAATTGGGTATGTGAAGCCGAAGGCGAGCATTAGAATGACGACTATCAAGTAGACTGCGCCGCCGATCAATAGGCTTAGCAATGCCATCCGCCAATACAAACCCCAAGCTAGCCCCCAAGTGGGCTTGACCTCAGCTTGCCGGGGACTGGCAAGAGGCTCCACCACTCTGACCACGTTCTGCTGTACCTCACTGACGACCTCGGGCTGCCTCTGACTAACCACTTCGGGCTGCCTCTCACTCACTACTTCGGGCTCCCTCTCGCTGACGACTTCGGGCTGGCTCACACTGACCACTTCCTGCTCCCTCTCGCCAGCCAATTTCGTGCCGCAAGCTCCGCAAAACTGCTGTCCCGCATCATTCTCCGAACCACAACTAGGGCATGCGATTCTCTCCTGCTGCACCTCACCACCCAATTTCGCTCCGCAAGCTCCACAAAACTGCTGTCCGACATTATTCACCGAACCACAACTAGGGCAATTGACCTTTTGCTCCATATTATCAGCCCCCCTCTCCTTTTTGCCGCATTATATAACTTGCACTTGCTATATACAAGGCCTGTTAAGCGAAGATGCTTAGTTGTCACCCTAAGCGAGATTCTTCGATCGCGAAGCCCGCCCTGAGCTCTGTAAGATTCTTCGCTACGCTCAAGATGACGACTGCCAAGGGCTCCGGATGACGGGCTACCGTCCTTGCGAGGAGCGCAAGCGACGAAGCAATCTCGGAGGAAGGGGACCGAGTAGTAGATTGCTTCGCTCCGCTCGCAATGGCAGGAAAGGGAAGGCTCAGAATGACGGGTAAATTGCAGGACAATCTCACTGAGCTTCTAACAGAAGTCTGGCGACAGACTTAGGCCATAATAAGAAGCATGTGTTATAATCCCAGCGATGAAGGTCTCTGAGC
>JACNFS010000226.1 GCA_014384515.1 Dehalococcoidia bacterium
GAATCGTCCCCGAGCCTATGGGCTCAGGTCATCTAGCGCTTATACCCTACGGAGTTTACAAATGCAAAGAAGGGTATGTCGCCATCGGCCCCTCTTGGCCGAGGTTGGCCAAGGTCATAGGGGCAGAATGGATGATCGATGATCCTAGGTTCAAGCAGGGAGATGCAAGGTTGGAACACCGTGAGGAGTTCAATCGAGTTGTGGAGGAACACTTGGCCAAGGCACCTGCAGAGGATTGGTTGGAACTATTCCGTGTTGAAGATATTATCGCCGGGCCGGTAAATACCATCGACAAAGTTGTTGCTGACCCACAGGTGGAAGCCCGCAACATGATATTGAATCTCTCACATCCGCTTGGCGGCAAGGTAAGGCTAGTAGGAAATCCGGTGAAAATGGCAGGTATTGAAGAAGACAAATACACTGCTCCGCCCACTGAGGGGCAGCACAGCGATGAAATTCTAAAGGGCTTGCTGAAGTACCCTGAGGAGAAGATAACCAAACTGAGGGATGAGGAGAAAAAGCATATAGAGGAATTAATTACTCGCCTTCAGAAAACCTCTTGGGAGGCGGCCACTCGCATTTTAGAAAGAGAGGCGGAGCAGGAAAAGAAGGACTAGATGGCGAGTTTGGGCATTAGCAAACCGACAAGGTCATCTTGGCTTTCAACATATCCTCAGTATATGTTCTTAAGTTCGAGATAGTCTGCTTAAGGCAAGAAGGGACGCCAATGCGCACGTACTCCCGGCAGACCGTGCCGGATGGCAGATGCAAATTGGCAATCACACTAATAGTCGGATAATGCACGTGGCAAGGCTCCTGGCCGAAGTCTACCTGCCGGTTTAGCCACAGACTTGCCTGGAAGGATGGTGAGATGGACTCAGACCCAGCCAGCCTCGACCCCCCTAGAAAGCAAGGAGTTTTCTACGGCTGGATAGTGGTTGCAGCTGCCTTTCTCATAACAGCTATAACCTGCGGCGCTTTCTATAGTTACGGGGTATTTTTCATGCCCCTGTTGACCGAGTTTGGTTCGACAAGGGGATTAATATCGGGAGTCTCTTCCGTTGCGGGGTTTACCTATGCTGCCACTATCCCATTGGCCGGGTTGCTGGCCGATAGATACGGGTTCCGGGTGATAATGGCAATTACCGCAGGCTTGCTAGGGTTGGGCTTCCTCCTTTCTTCTCAGGTTCAGGCTGTTTGGCAACTGTATCTGTTCGCCGGCCTTTTCACCGGATGTGGTTCAAGCATTGCAATTGCCCTCCCGCTTTCAATGGTCAGTCAATGGTTCACAAGAAGGCAGGGGCTAGCGCTAGGTATCGCTTCAGCAGGAATAGGTTTCGGAACAGCGCTGGTGCCTGTACTCGCGGCCTGTCTCATCTCTGGCTATGGTTGGCGTGTTGCCTATGCCATCGTGGGCAGCTTGGTTTGCCTCATCTGCATCCCTTTATCGCTAATAACGATGCGCAAACCCCAAGACAGCTATGTCCAAGCCTATGAGGGGAAGAAAACAACTGGGGCAGATGCACACAGACCGGGAGATGGAAATCCCGGATCCTCGCTGCTCGAAGCTGTGAAAACCGCGCCATTCTGGTTCTTGTTTGCGGTTTATGCTCTTTGTATTCTAGGCCTGGCGGCGATAATGATACATGTAGTCCCATACGCACTAGACATGGGATTACCAGCGGTGACTGCTGCTGGCCTTTTGACTGTCATCGGCGTCTGCAGCATTATTGGCCGGCTTGCATCCGGCGCTGCCTCTGACAAGGTTGGAACGAAACCAGTATTAGCGGCATGCCTAGCCGCACAAGCAATCATGATGCTCTGGCTCATGAAGGCGGGGGATCTGTGGTCGCTTTACCTATTTGCAGTCTTCTTTGGCATCTCATACGGCGGTTGCATACCTCTGATCCCGAAGATGACGTCGCAGCTGTTCGGCTCAAGGTCGATTGGGGCAATCTTTGGCGGAATCTCAGTGGCTGACGGACTGGGATTTATGATCGGACCATTTCTCGCTGGGTATGTTTTTGACATAACCGGTAGCTACCACATATCTTTCTTGGGCTTCGCGGCAGGGGTGTTGGCAGCAGTCATACTCAGCCTGTTTCTGAGACCACCAGGGAAGCTGTGAAGGAAAAGCGGCCTCCGGAGGCAGTTTCTAGTCCCGATGGGGCAAGGAAGGGGTGAACTGTTGCTTTAGGTGTGGTTTGCTGTCTTAGGCGCTACTGCGTGGAACGATAGGCATCAATGGTGCCAATATCCAGCCACAGCTCGCTGAAAGTGTACGCATAGACTTCGTCCCTGCCAATAAGATAAGCGATAAAACTCCCCAAATTGTCCTTCGTGCCTTCAGAGCAAAACTCAGAGAGAATAGGGAATATCCGTGGGGGGACTATCCAACAAGCGGTGGCGATAAGGCTGGACTTGGGCACAGCTGGCTTTTCATCGAATTCAACAATCCTATTTCCGTCCAACTTGACGACGCCGAACTGAGTGGCTTTGCTTTTGTCACCAATATCATAAACAGCTACGGAGACGTTCCTACCGTTGTAGGACGAGATAAATTTGGATAGGTCGAACTCGAAGTAATTGTCACCAGCAACAATCAACAGGTCGTCGATGATATTCTTGTTTCTGACCCAGTAGTCCACTGAGCCTATGGCTCCCCAACTCTGCTCCTCGGTGAAAACGGGCTCGGTACACAGAGTTATCTCTCTGCTCAGGGTCTTCTGCCACCGGCGAAAATCAGCCTCGAACTTCCTGTTGGTGTTGACCAGAATATCTATGTCCTGTGGGATCTTATCCACAACGTGGCCAATTATTGGTTTGCCTTTATATTGGAGCAGGCATTTTGCCGTAGTAATGGTCAAAGGGTAGAGCCTTGTACCAAAACCACTAGCCAGTATCAAGCTTTTCAATTCGCGTCTCCAAAACCTCTCAGAATTTCGCTCTATTATATCGCTAATTCAATAATGGTGCCGGGTTAGCTAGATTTGCCGAAGACAATGCTACGTTGCGTCTGCATCGGCTACGTTCATCTTTAGGGGATTTCGTTGGCCTGCACAAAAAGAGGGCTGGTTGCGCGGTGAAGCCAGGTGATTAGAGTAGTAGTAAAGGCACGTTGTGGTGGGCCAAAGTGTACAATAGACAGAACTCTTGCTTTAGCCTTCAGCCTCACTAGCTAGGATTTCCATCAATTGCTCTTTCCAGGCTACTGCGACGCCAGTTCTGCACACTACGGGCTTTTGTGACTC
Source organism: Dehalococcoidia bacterium (assembly GCA_014384515.1). Taxonomy (GTDB): domain Bacteria; phylum Chloroflexota; class Dehalococcoidia; order GIF9; family UBA5629; genus JACNFS01. Next base: position 3,252 of record JACNFS010000226.1, read on the forward strand.
GCGCTGCACATTCTGGACAGAAGTGCGGTTTATCTAGATGAGAGTTAACTTAAGAAGGTCTCTTACTATGTATTAGTAGCCGCGAGAACAAAGCAGAGGCAGAGATGAGATACTGCGACGCAAAGCTACGCCTTCTTCCTTGACTTGATGACTAAGACCGAGGCAACTATAGCAGCAACTACGACCCCACCAATTATCAAATAGAGTGTTGGGAATTTCGTTGGTCTTTCCGGAGCCTCGGAAACTTGTATAGGGACCCCCACTGTTTTCTTATCCAGTACGTTTCCTGCAGTATCGGCTAAAGCCACTTCGGCATAATAGTAACCTGGCTCGATGCCACTAGTGTCCCACTCGGCAGTGACAGAGGCGTCTCCGACAAGGCTCCTAAGCGACCTGAGAGGCAGACCAGCTTCAGTCTCATCAGAGCCATATTGCTTTATCACTGTGTTAACGATGACATCTTGTGTCTCGCCAGAGTTGTGCAGCCACATGTCTATAGGAACTTTATCCCCTGGCTCATAGGTTTCCTTGGCGATGGTTAAGCCGGTTATCGACACGCTGGAGATGACATATTCGATGTCAAAGCAGTAATTCTTGTAGAATTTCACATCGGTCGTTTCAGGATCATAGTAGAAGGGGTACATCACAATGATCAGGGTAGTACTGCCATCAGGGTTCTCCCATTGGCTCCAGTCATATTCCTCTTCTGGGTACCATCCTTCCTTCATTTCTATTGGCAGCTCAGGTGATGGGTCTAATATCACAACCGGCAATCTGAGCCCGGTCGCAGTTTCCAATCCAGACCTTTCCTCTAGGATAACATCCTGAACCCGGTATCCTTTGGGATAATCAATAGATCTAATATAATAAGGCACTCTTGGTCTACCCTCTTCTGCTAATAGCACCTCGCCTCCGGGTATCTCTACATAGTCCAGACCACCTACACTAGTTACCGTGTAACCAGGGATAGTTAGCTCAATGGACGAGGGTAACTCAGCACCATAAGAAAGACTGGTAGGCCAAGATGCCAGGAGAAGAATAATAACAGCCAGAATCCATCTCTTTCTCATCACTACTCATCACTCCCCAAATTTCGGGTCTCCGTATAGGTTATATTCATAGACAAAGTAGCGCCAGTTACCCCCTTCACGTATCTTTCTCCTTTGCAAGTCAAAGAAGGCATCCCCAATCCTGGAACTCCTTGACCAACCTCTCCAGAATCCTTCTCTTGTAACTTCTTCGTTGTGTCCCGTAGAAGAGACTTCGGTTGAACCGAGATATATCGCGGCCCCATTTCTCAAGAAGGCCCTTGCAATGCTGGTATGGCCATGAACCGGATCGATAACTGTATAATCCCCCGTCAAGCAAGAGAAGGCTAGGACAATAGGACGACTACCACCAAAACTGATAGGCTCAATAGGGCACTCACTTGTTGTCCAATCATCAAGCACACAAGCCCAACCACCTGGTCCACCGTGACCCAAAAAGACAATGACGTCTTTGTTAGGTGTCTGCGCCTTAACCTCCTGAGCTATACGATGGAGGACTTCGTCACCAGTGCGACAGTAAGTATAAGTCCATCCGTAGTCACCGCCTCTTCCTCTTCTGTCAGCCTGTACCCTTTCTGCTATCCGCAAGGCCTGCTGAACCTCCTCGTCACCGGTATACGCTGGTGCCCACTTATGTTGCCTGCCTTCACTGTCGGTAAATTCTTGATACTCTATTGCCCACTGTGCCCAGTATACATCTTCACTATCCAACAGCCAGAGTGCCAATTGCATAGTACTGAAGGTGTTCATTGGAGGATCCGGGTCAGATGCAGCACCTCCATCATCTGGACCTTTAATCCTCAATGCCTCGGCTAACATACTGTGTTCTATGGTATAATATTCTGTGTGAACAATTGGCACAGGCACAGTGACCCCTTTCCCAGCAAGTGTAACTCTACCACCCTCTGCATTCTTTATAGCTGCTTCCCATGTGTCCTCATATCCGGTGACTAAAAGTGCATCAGAGCCATCGTAATCTGCTCTGCCTTTATGAACATCAAGACTTGCTTTAATTGGTTTTATGAGTTCCTCTGCAGTATTGCCAATGATTCTACCAACCTTCAGCTCGGGTCCGTCATCATCAGCAATATCAGCATAGGGATAATCGGAGATATCGATAAAGCCGCCGGTATGCTCCTGAAAGAAACCTGGGTAGGACAGACGCCAAGCGGGGACTATCTCAGACTCTCCCACGATGAGCAAGTAGTCAAAGGGGGCAAGTTTTTCATACCAAGCACCTCCGGGACTGATTCGGCTTTTGAGAGAATAATTCGTTACCCCAGAAGAAGGGAGATAACCCAGCACACCATTCTTTTCCTTTGCCAGTTCCGCCATAGTCGCTAGTAATTCATTTACATCATCATCATCGTAATGAGTAAACAGGGCTGAGGGGTTAGTGACTATAAGGTAATCAGCGCCTAAAAATGCAAGCCTTGGCCCTTCCGATGTGCTCCACCGCGTCCGTGGCTCTTCGGAGTAAGTCCGACCTCCAGCTTGATAAGAGATCGAAAAGCGATCACCTATAGTGGGAATATGTGGTTCTTCACGGGGGTCAAAAAGTATGGGCACTACATAATACCTTACCTTAAGAGTATTGCCTGCTCTCAAGGACCTGTACTGATATCCCAGTTGGCTTGACTTTGCTACTGTAGAATATGAAACATTGCAAGGGACCGGGGGCCCAAAAACATCTCTTCCAATACTAATAAAAACCTTATTAATACACTGGAAGCCCCAATTGAGATCAGCTATTGTGATGTCGCTGATATCAACATCACCAATGTTCTCTATCGTCAATGTAACTTCAAAATAGTTATCGGATCTTGTTACATCACGGAAGACTCTAATGGACGGTCTAGGTATAGCCTCAACACGAGGACGAGCAATAATGACTGACATACTGGCATGACCCCAATTTTCGTGTTTATCCTGAGCGCTTACCTCAATGATATGGGTACTATCCCACTCAACCCCTGCATCCCAGACACAGGTCTCATACACCGGAGGCTCAGGATACCCTGTTACCACCCATATCGGCTCCAGTCCAGGTCCTACATCCATATAATATCCTTTGGTATACGGTTTTTCACATATAACCTCCCCATCAACCTCAACCGTTATATTCTTAATCCCATACTCCAAATCATGTGTAACCTCTACCCCAATCGGCACCTCACCATAAACCTCAGCCCTTGATTCGGGAGGGATAACCTCAGGATTGATAATCCGCACATGCACCGGAGAAAGGTCTACGGGGAAGACATTTTGGACATTGCCCGCAAGGGTAGCGACAATACTGTTGCCGGCAACATCATAAGCTTCAGCACTAAAGTTGTGAGAACCTTCATCAAGAACTCCTGTGTCGCATTCCCACTCAAAGGGAGCAGAAAAATCAGTGAACACTGGCTCGCCATCACAGAAGAAGACAACTCTATCCACACCGATGTTATCCTCCGTGTCAGCCGAGATGGGTACTGTCCCGGAAAGCGTATCAGGGATTAGGAGAGAAAGCGATGGCTTCTCTACATCAGGAGGAGACAAAGTCTCAAAGCTGAGGTCACGGCTTATCGCTCTGTTTCCGCTGGAATCCCTGGATTCAACCATAAAGTGGTAGGTTGTTGTCGGCTCAAGCTTGGTCAGGGTGAGACAGTGCTCCTTGACCAGATTAGAATCTTCCAAGACCCTGCCGTACTTTCCGGAGCGATAATCATAGCCGGTCCGACTATCGCTGGCCTCATCTGTTCCCCAACAGATAACCACTGAGGTCTGGGTTACCTCGGAGACAGTTGGGCCAGAGATAATGTGCGGTGGAGTAATATCGACGATGCACTCACAAACTTTTTCTAGGCAATTATTTTGCTCGTTGGACTCCTTCAGCTGATTATAGCCATCAGCGCAAACGCTAACCTTTATGGTCTTACACTCAGGCCATTTGTATTCTTTAAACCAAGATTCGTAGCTTGCTCCTGACTTAAGGTCAACGCTGACCAAATCATGCGATACTTCTTCGCCGTCTACATATAGAGTGGTGGCATGACCTGCCTTGGCTTGTTCCTCGCCGATATTCTTTACCACATAGCCTATCTGGCTATTCTCCCGGTCGCACTTGATTACCTCAATTATGAGGTCTGGTAGTTTTTCCTCCATATACCAGGTTTGTTCGAGACAATTGTTTCCCTCATTCTTTTCGTTAACGTCTTGGTCCCAATCCGCGCAAACCTTTATGATATGTTGAGGCGGCGTCATCTCCCAGTAGTAATCGAAAGGATTATCAATCCACTGCCCCGGCAGCATTTCATGGATGTTGACACAGTCTTTCGCCACCAGTTCACCATCAATGAAGAGAGCATTACAGAATGGTGTAGTGCCACCAAGGGGATTTACTACGCTGCCTTGTCCAATGTTCTCTATTTTGTAGCGTATCATGTTACCCTCTTGCCGTATATCAACAACTACGAGGTCAGGCAGTGCTATTTCGCAGGGTTCGACTTTCTGTTCCCTTATATTATTTTGTTCATTAGATTCCGTTATATTGTTTGTGGGGTCAACAAGCACCCTCACGATAACTGGCTCTGCAATATCCCAGGCCACAAGATAGGTAGAGCTGCCTCCAGGCTTGTCTATGCTCCCACCAACGGTAGAAGTGGGGTGTTTGAGGTCAAAAGCGCCCCTTTTTACGCCGTCAAAATAAGCCTCGGCTACTGCTGTCCATCCGCCGGGCAGGGCTCCTGAACCGATGTTCTTTATGGTCACCGAGAGCTTATTGCCCGGGCCACACTCAATCCTGTCGACTATAAGGTCAGGAGGAGCAGGAGGAGCAGGAGGAGCAGGAGGAGCCGCGGTCTCTATCCTTGCCTCAGCCCAAGCTGCCCAGTCCTGGCCCGAACTCTGTCCGGCGTTAACATAGAGTATGAAATGCCCTGTTCTGCCAGCTAATGGACTCAGGCTCTTGGTTATTGAATCAAGCTTGCCGTCATAAGTCGCCCCATAGCTGAGAATTGTTTGTCTATTTTGCCCCTCCTCAAATTGAACCTCAAAGGTAGCGCCATCGGTCCCGGTAGCCCCCTTGAGAAACCCCACGGCAACTCTAAGCTCCGCGCCGACAGGGATTGTCAATTGGGGGTATCTGCCCATTATCCAACCATTGCTTGTCCACTGAGGATGTGTTTCCAGGACTCTTGTCCTTGTGCTGTTATCCTCAAGCTGTGCATTGTCCCTGTAGCAGGCGAAGCCCCTGCTATCACTATCACTCCCCGGGAATGGCAAGCTGCCAGCTCCACTTCCCCAGGATGCATAGGGTGCCTGGGCTATAAAGTCGTAGAAGATAGTGTCGGCGGCAGAGGCTGTTTTAGTGTCTATGCCGAAAGGAAGGCTTGTACTTAAGAGGGATATCAGAACGATGGTGATTATGGGGACCGCCAAAATTCTTCGCGGGTTCAGGTGGTTACGCTTTGTATGAACCGTATGAATGTCTGGCAACTTCATCCCGCCGCCCCCAAACGATAATAGCACGGTAATTTCTGATTTGTCAATATACACTATGCGTGGCACGGCATCTGCAATGTTGAGGTCGGATGTTCAAATCGCCTGGGTGTCAGCCCATCTCATCCCAACCAGTTAATGTCGTTTACACGAAACATCTGTATGGCCCCGCGCGAAGAACAAGCAATACGTGCAAACTAGGAGTGGGCGATAGTGGACTTGAACCACTGACCCCCTGCGTGTAAAGCAGGTGCTCTAACCACTGAGCTAATCGCCCGTGGTGGCACGCCTGGTGGGATTTGAACCCACGGCCTCAGCCTCCGCAGGGCTGCGCTCTATCCGCTGAGCTACAGGCGCATGGTGCCGAAGGTGGGATTTGAACCCACACATCCTTACGGATACTACGTCCTGAACGTAGCGCGTCTGCCATTCCGCCACTTCGGCGTGGGCAGTACTGGACTTGAACCAGTGACCTCTTGCGTGTGAAGCAAGCGCTCTAACCACTGAGCTAACCGCCCTGAGCATATTCTATTCTTAACCCAGAGCAAAAATCAAGGACGGGCGGCCTTAGTTAGTGAGAGAGTAGGCTCAGGAAGGTCATTTCTTGGGTGAACTCTTGGGTTGCAGCATGTTGCGTGGGTCAATACATAATTAGATTGCTTCGTCGGTTGGGCTCCTCGCAAAGACAGAGCCCACCGTCATTGCGAGCCAAGCGAATCAATCTCGCCAAGAATGCTGAGGTTCAGGCGCTCAGCTATTGAATCCATGCCGTGAGGCGCGAATCTGGGTATTTGCGAAATCCCCAGTTGAGGTTCAGAAGCATTAAAGCTACAATTTGGGCTGTGCATAAGTGTCTTTGGTCAGTCTTGGCATTGCTTTTGCTCGTGGTGGGCTGCGCTAGCAGCCCAGAGCCTGTTGCTACCTCACCGCCGGTGACAGATTTTAAGGCAAGTCCCGACGAAGGGCTGCCCCCTTTGGCCGTTAGCTTCGCTGACCTGTCTACAGGTGATGTCACTTATTGGCAATGGGACTTCGGTGACGGGCAGTTCAGCGGCGAACCAGAACCTAGCCATACTTATACATCAAGTGGGGACTATACGGTGTCACTGGCAGTAATGGGCCCCGGGGGCAGCGATGTGGAGACCAAAGTTGATTATATCAAGGTTAAGTGTGAAGTCATCCGCTGGGAGGAGGCAGGCAGCTACATCGGTCAGAGCAAAGTGGTGGAGGGGATTGTTGTTGGTACATACTACCATGAACATGGGAGAGGCAAGCCTACCTTTCTCGATTTCCATAAGCCTTATGAAGGCTATTTCAAATGTGTAATCTGGGGTAGCGATAGGGGAAAGTTTGTGAAGAAATTTCCACCCAATCCGGAAACTTATTTCCTGGATAAGCGTGTTCAAGTCGCTGGCTTGATTGAGGAATATCCTGAAGGCTCAGGTGTCCCGGAGATAATTCTCAGCGACCCATCTCAGATAGAGGTTGTCGGCGAATAGCTAAGCCAACCGTCAGGGCTACTGCCCCAAGATAACACGAACACGATCCAGCGAAATCCCTGCCCTTTGAACTTCTTCTTTGACGCTGCCACATTCCTCAGTCCGCATTCCCATCGTGAAAGCGTAGTACGGCTGGTAACTTCGAGCACCTATCGTGTTGGCGGGATGCAATTTCAAGGACTAAAGTCCTAGTTAGAGGGTTACCTATTGGTGATTTATTGAACAGCGTTGTGGCGTATACTGGTTTTGGGAAAGGATGGAGGAACGCATCCCATCAAGGCGAATGGCAGTCTGACATGGAAAACGAAGTCAAGAGATACTCAATCCCATTTACGACATTGCTTTTTCTACTGTCCAGCTTGGTTCTTGCGTGCGGCCAGCCTGCACTAGGCCTGCCATCACGTACACCACCTGAACAACCACCTCCCGTTAGTGCCAGTCTATTGCCAGAGGAATTGCCACCAGTTGACGAGGTTGCGGACGGAGACGAATGGAACACGATTGAAACGTTTACCGGTGAAGGTAATGAGATTACGCTGCCGTTTCACATATCCGGTACGGAGTGGCGTATTACCTTGACAGCAGCTGCCGAATATCCTGAATACGCTGTTCTTCACGTCCTCGTTTATCCTGAGGGCACACACAGTATATGTACCAAGAGGATTTCCTACTCAGGCGGTAGTGGTGGCGACACCACTTACATCTACGAGGGCGGGCAGGATTATCATATCAAAGTTGTTGCTGCCAATCTGCGCAGTTGGAGTATTAGAGTAGAAGATTACGCTACCAAAGCATCGTTGTCCCCGGTTCAGATAACTCGTATCTATTACAAGGGCCTGGGCCGTCGCGAGAGCCTGGAAATGGGGTATGAAATAGTTGAAGCCGAGGTAGATTGGCTTGGAATGGTATTCACCTACAACACTGACGCTGTTTGCAGTATAATTTTGGATGAAGGTTGCTAGACTATTGCTTTATTTGAACCTTTGGATGTATAATCGAAGTGATATATAGTATTGCAGTAGGAACAAATAGGCGACGGAGGTCTGAATAAGGCAGACAGGAGAGTTGATGCCATGCAGCAAACAGGTAATTGTCCTAACTGCGGTTCACCAATTGGTCTTGGTCAGCGATTCTGCGGAGGTTGTGGTGGTCAGTTGCCCGCCGGTTGCCCCTATTGTGGGGCGGCTGTTACCCCTGGATTTAGGTTTTGCTCGAACTGTGGTGGAGCAGTGAGTGGGGGGATGCCACAGCAGCCAGGGGGCGTGCCACAGCAACCAGGGGGCATGCCACAGCAGCCGGGATGGGGTCAACAGCAGCCGGCGTGGGGCCAGCAAGAACAGCCGGCGTGGGGTCAGGCCGTAGCAGGGAGGCGGTCGTCTATGACACCGCTTCTTATACTGTTGCTGGTTGTCCTCTTGGCTGGACTTGGGGGCCTCGTCTACTACCAATTTGGCGATCAGCTGACGGGCATGTTTTCGTCTTCCACTGGTACAGATACCACGGCACCTCAAATCACGAATGTCGTGGCTTCAGCAGATAACACAAGCGCTACTATTACTTGGTCAACTGACGAGTTAGCTAGCACCCAGGTTGAGTATGGCCCGACTGCCGCTCTAGGTACATTGACGATATTGGCGGATGACCCAGCTTCTGGTACCTCTGCGGGAGTCCTTAGTCATTCCCTAGAGTTGACTGGCCTTACCTCTGGAACTACCTATCACTATAAGGTTATGTCAAAGGATGTGGCTGGGAACGAAGCAGTATCGGAAGACGAAACTTTCACCGCGGGATCTTCCTCGGAATAAATGCGGTCACCTTTTGATATTAACCTGAGCTCAATGATTCCCCTGTCACATTATCTAGCCGAGGGCTCTTTATCTGGTGTTTTGTTCTGTCTGGCTTGGATGTATAATTAGGGTGAGCTAAGCTCACCCGGGCGGACTTGGAGTGACTTATGAGTGACGTTCTAGATGAAGCACAGGCATTACTTCAATGCAGGGCTTGCTCCTGGTATAAGAACTGCGTCCTGCCGATGCGGTTGACGGAGGATGACTTAAGAAGACAACTGGAGTCTTCGCTGCCTGGACTCACTCCTCCAGGAGCAGCCGAACACGGCATGCACCAATTGCTGTCTGGTTTAGCCGCAGCCGCCGAGAACTCTCTGCTTGAGGGTTGCCCGGTGTTCATTGGCAGACTTCGGTCAAACCCTGAACTCGCCCAGCAGATAAAGAAGCTCATGCAGGAATGGTCAAAGGAGAGCGAAGAGCAAACCTCCTAGGGCCGTGGGCTAACCCTCTGCCATGCGATGATTCGTGCTTAACTGTAACGGCCTCAAATTTGAGGCTGCTCAAAAAGGTGGAGGTGAAGCAATAGAGGGAATGTTGGAAAGTCCCAAACTTCAAGCCAAAAAAGGGGCTTTCGCCAAATAAACAGCGGCAATAACGTAAGGAGGTGCTATCAAGGTGCAAACTTCAACTGCCTACCCAATGAGCCTGTCCATCGATTACCCGGATAGAAAACTGAACAGGCTGACCACTTTTTTCAGGTTGTTCATGGTAATTCCAATCCTTATCGTCTTGGGCTTGGTTATGGGTGTTGCATACAACGGGGGGACGGACGGAGGGAACTACCAATACGCCCTGGGTGGACTTGTATTTTTGCCACTAGTGTTAATGCTCCTCTTCCGGCAAAAGTATCCCAGGTGGTGGTTCGACTAAAATCTAGCTATGACTAGGTTTAGTACCCGCATTTATGCCTATCTCATGCTATTGAGAGATGAATATCCTTCGACTGACGAGGAGCAGGCAGTACACATTGATATCCCGTACCCGAATGCCAAAGAGGAGCTCAATCGCTGGCTGCCGCTGGTAAAGTGGATAATGGCGATTCCCCACTATGTTGTTCTCTGCTTCCTTGGCATCGCTGCCTGTGTGCTTGTAATAATTGCCTGGTTTGCCATCTTGTTTACCGGCCGCTACCCCCAGTCCCTATTTGACTTCGTAGTTGGTGTATTTCGGTGGTCTTTGAGAGTGGAGGTATACGCTTTAATGTTAACCACCGACCGTTATCCACCTTCCAGACTCAGCGACTAACAAATCAAACACTCCAGGGTGCAGTTCCTCTGTCGCCGTCAAAGGTCAGCCAAGATTCCTGAAACCCACTACAGTCCGTTCTCCAGGGTGGGGGTAATTCTTGCATCAAGACGGGTGTAAGGTAGTCTTCTGCTCAAAATTGTTTCAGGGCCTTGCAAGGACACCCCGAAAAATGGATTTGCACGTTCATACCATATACTCGGATGGTAGTTCCGAGCCAAGGGCTATGATAGACAAGGCCGTCGCTCTTGGCATAAAGGACTTGGGGATAACAGACCACTATGGTGGCCTTGAGCGGTACTCCATTGTATCAATAGCCAGGCTCGATGAATATATCGCTGAGCTGACAAGGCTCAAGCAACTGTATCAAGCCAAAATAGATGTCTGGGTTGGCTTGGAGACGGCAGTTCTTGATGATTTGCCTTTTTCCCAATTGAATAAACTGGATTATGTGGTATTTGAGGATATAGAAATGAACCCGAGGTTAGGCTACTTTGTTAGCCAGGTTAGGCCTAATTTGAGGATTCCAGTGGGGATGGCGCATCCACAGATTCTCCTTTTGGAGAAGTCTATCGATATTCTGGAAAAAGAAGGCATCTTTATCGAATTGAACACGCATTATTCAGACAGATATAGAGGTAACTGGGCAAGGACGGTTTGGAACAAGCTAGCTTCAAAAGATATCCGTATCTCAGTGGCTTCGGATGCGCATGATGTCAGACGGGTTGGAGATACTGGCGATGCTATCAGGTTTATTGGGGAAAACAACCTATCTGAAAAGGTGTGGTTGCCGAAAAAGAATCAACGGGGCTAGCAGTGGAGCGAAGTTCGTGAGAAACCATTACCCAACCCGAAGACTCGTTTGTTGAATGCCTGAGTTGCCTGTTTGGGAGTTCCGGCGTGCTGAAGACACCATCCGGCAACCCACCTCATTGCCATTTGCTCATACCTAGAATAATGGCCGCCGCTATTACTATAATGCCGATAATCGATATAGCTACCCAATCTGCCATTCTGCTGTGCCTCTACAACGCTAATCGTGGCCACTAAACTAAAGTGGCAGTGGCCAGATTTGAACCTCCGGCCCGGGGCTCATAAACATATAAGGGTAAAAGGCACGAGGCCCTTTTTCCGGTGGTAGGTCTTCTCATGTGGATTCCACAATTTCGGCAAACTGTTCGAGCCCCAATTCAGTGAGTTTGCTCTTGGTGGGCATGCCTCTCTGGATATCCCAACCTCTCTCTTCGTAATAGTTGTCGAGCATTCCCTCAAGGTCTTCTCTGGTAAGACGCCTTCCAAACCAATCTGTCAAATAGCGCTCCCCTTCACGGGCTGGTAGTGGAGTTTCGATATTCTGGAGATATACCGGCGGTATCCTGTCGTCTTCCCTGCTGAATCCTTCCCTGACGTTAAGCAGCTTCTCCAGATTAAAGACCCTCTCCCCGGCTCTCAGCAATTCGCGCGGGGTTATGTCGGAGCCAGTTGCCGCTGAGTAAGCCTCTGACAGCCATGGCATGTCACGGTTGATGTTCACCTTGTCCATATACCAGAATCCTGTTGGTCTGCGTCAGCCTGGAACTCTCAAAGCATATCCATTTGAGCTAATTCGCTAAGGGGGTGGTGCCAGTGGCGGGATTTCAACTCCTGCGCCCGGGCAAGTGAGAATGTGCAGCTAATTCTACCTCAGTTGTCATCTTTTGTCACCTCGTTGACCTTGGAGTCTATTGGCCTTGGGTGACGAACTGGAGCGCTGATCAGAATGTCAGTTCCGGACAAGACTGACTGTGACTTGGGCTCTGGTTGAGCCTTAGCTGTAGGCTTCTCACCAGGTTCTGTGGCTCTAGCAATGATGTCATTCAGCAACCTGTGTTGTCCGTTATCGATTGTCCCACGAGTCGCCCATTGCACACGCTATTCAAATTGGATTCACGCCTAGACGGTGAGAAGATTGCATTTCCGTACTCATTCACCCTCCAATGCTTTTATGCCTTGCTCGGCTGCGTGTATCAGAGCAGGGTCTGTTGATAATTCGATTGTCTTTTTGAAGTCGGCGATGGCGAGGTCATGCTTCTTCTTAGTGTAATAGACCCACCCCCGATTGCAGTAGGCTATGGCTAGTTCCGGGTCAAGCTCGATGGCCATGTTCAAATCGACAATAGCCGATTCATAATATTCAACATTGAAATATGCCCAACCCCGATTGGAATAGGCCTCCGCCAGATAAGGGTCGAGATCAATTGCCTTGCTCAGGTCAGATATGGCCAAATCATACTGACTCTTGCTAAGATAGGCAGCACCACGATTGCTGTAGGCATTAGCCAGGTCAGGGTCGAGTTCGATGGCTTTATCCAGGTCTGCGATAGCTAGGTCCACCTGGCCGGTGTTACCATAGGCAATAGCCCGGTCACAATAAGCAGCCGCCATATCGGGTGCAAGCTCAATGGCCTTGCTTAAGTCGGCCATAGCCAGATCGTATTGACCATTGTCGACATAAAGAGCACCTCTTTTATAATAGGCTACAGCTCGACTAGGGTCGAGTTCGATGGCCTTGCCGTACTCAACAATCGCCTCATCTTGTTGCCCTTGCTCTATATAGGTATCACCCTGATTAATGTGAGCCAGCGCTTCATCTGCACATGCCGACATAAGTGGTGCCGCTAGTAATGCTGCACATACAAAAAGCATTGTCCTAAATCCCGTGTTCATATTTGCTCCTTCTTCTAAGAGTCGACCCCAGTACTTGTTGACCGGGCATTAATCCTTGCAATCCTGTCGTCATAAAGTTGAAGCCATTAGATGTAGGCTGGCAGATGACGCGCAGTTTGTTATTGTCGGCACTCTGTCAAAGAAAGTCAAGCTAGCTTATTAGAGTCTCTGTCAGAGAATCCGAGCCAGTACCACCAGATTTAGAAGAATGGATTATTGACTCGCGCATGGGTAAGGGGGCAACTAAGTACAGGGATCGTGAACGCACTTCCTCGAATTGGTAATCCCGGCAATCACCATACCTACTGTCGAGCCACGAGAATCGTCTACAACTGCGGGGGCACACGTTTGGCAAGCTCGCTATGCCGAGCCTGACTCAGGAGGAAGTGCTCACCCTCTTGAAAAGGGCGCATAACGCAAGAGACAAGGCCATTTCTCATTTGATGGAAACTACGAAGGTTCTCCGCTCAGCGAAGTCTTGCTCCCATTGCCTCTTGTATGTTAGAGTTACTTCTGTTTTGCTTGCCTTCAGCCCCTCAAAGGTGAACCTTTGCTCGCCTCCGGCACCAGTCAGGCCAGTTCTGGCCGGTGTGAAATCGCTTTGTGCCAACTTAAGAAGGCTCTCGTCAAAGTCCGCCTCCCATTCATAACCTGTTGTTGGGTTAGACTCAAGGGCTATCATGAACTGTTCGCCGACACCTATTTCAATTCCCTGGCTGGGGTTGGTGTATTCACTTGGTTGAGATACGCAGCCGGCAGCTAAACCAGCCAACAGGAGGGTTAACCCTGACAGTAGAATTGAATACCGTTTGCTCCTTTTCAGCTAAGCCTCCGCAGTCTTGTGCTTGTCCCAATAATACATCAAGCCAGAGCCAAATAGAATACCTCTAGTGCCCTTCTGGCATAGCGCGAAAGGGCCATACTCCTGCAGGCTCTTTGACAACAAAGGGCCTGGACGTTGAGCAGGGCTTGAAGCCTTATCGTAGTATGGAAGCCGTGCCTAATCCTGAACTATCTTCGCCTCTACCCACACCAGCCAGTCTTGTTCCCACGAGTCCTTAGCCTCAACTCTCAGAACGAAGTACACCTTTTCCCCTGCCAAGTCACTCAAATCAATCTCATAGACATCCAGTGTTTCATCGTAATAGACGTCCAGCTTCTCGAAGAAAACGAGGCTCTCGTCGACACCTATGTAGCCGAGGGCAACTGCTACCCCATCGGTCGCTATGGCTCCTTTCTTGAAGCCTACCGTGGCAGTGAATTTTGCCTTCTCCGGTACGACGATCTCGCGGGTCAGAGTCACGTGCGCCTCGGCGTAGAAGTCACCGTACTTGCCCTGTATCCAGCCGTCGGCAACCTGCTCAGGGTATGTGCTGAGGACATCGAGGTAGACCTCGCCGTCTTCCAGTATAACCTTACCCACAAAAGCAGCCCCTTTCTTGTTGGTGGGAGCCGCTACCCATTCAAGTTCACCAGAGCTGTTTTTCCAGGTCGCTTTGGCTGCCTTGTCCACAAAATCATACGTGAATTTTGGGCCCCAGATTTGGTCGCTGCAGTTATTGGCTTCATCGCTTTCCTCAACGGCATCATCGCCGTCGGCGCAGACCTCAACGTGATAGGTCCGAGTCGCTTCAGCTGCACTAATGACTGCCTCAGGTCGAGTGGCTCCCCCTACCAAGGGGAAATCCCACGAGTAATTGGAGAACTTCGTGGTCATTTCCTGCCCAGCAGCCAGAGGCTCTATATAGTCGTTGGCCGTCTCAAGATCATCCACATACAGGTATGACAGACTCGATTTGGCGTCGGCATCGCCTTGATTCTTTATCTTGTAGTTAACGGTGTGCCCGCCCGAAAGCCAGAAGTCCGTAATTACCAGGTCTGGCTTGCCGGTTACTGCTGATGTAACTGTGACTGTAACGGAGCTAGTGGTGCTGCCACCTTCATTGGTGGCCGTTAGAGTAAACATCGTGGTGGCGTATGGCGACACTTGTTCAGTGCCGCTTGGGTCAACGTCACCGACCACGGGCTCAATAGTCACTGTTGTGGCACCGGAGACATCCCAGCTTAGGGTTGCTAATTGCCCGGGGTTGATGGTCTCAGGGCTGGCGGTAAACGAGTTGATCACTGCTTCGGCCGATTCCTCAGGTGCACCCTTATCACCGGTAGCGCAACCCATTGTTGAGCCAACCAATACAACCAGCGATACTGCAATCAAGATCCAGTACCATTTGCGTTTCTTCATGTTAACCTCCTACAACTTCAGATCTCGACCGATTATACATGCAGCGAGCCGGCGAGGCAAGACCCGCTGTACACCTTTCTTGTCTTGGAGAAGGGGCAGAGTAAGCATACCCACCCAGATTCTTGCAATTGAGGGGCTTCATATCGAGATAGTCTGAAGCCTTATCGTGGTCTTGAAACCATCGCCCTAGACAAAGCGTTCAAGCAACTATAGCCAAGACCAAACTAACCACAGTAAGCCACTTTGCGTATTTCATCTTAGTCCTCCCTACCTGCGTAAAACCGCAACCAAGTCTCTGCCCGTATTACACATGTAGACAAACCGAAGTGGAATACCCTTGCGCGCCTCCTGCGGTGAGGGTTGAATTGAATGTGTCCGCATATGCGAAATTGGCTTGAGTTTCCTGCTGGCATCGTGGCTACCTCTGAGGCTCGATAATCACCTTGACAGAATTCCGGGCCTCGGCGACGAGTTGGAAGCCCAAAGCCGTCTCTGCCAGACCCAGGCGATGGGTAATCATCTGGCGTACCGGAACAGTGCCAGCCTGAATTAGTTCCAGCGCCGTTTGGTAGTCAGCAGGGCTGCCGGCATAGGAGGTGGTGAGTGTTATATCGTTGCGCCAAAAGAGCTCGTTTATGGAAATTGGAATGGTAACCCTGGAATTAGTCGGCGCAAAGAGGAGAATAGTGCCCCCACGCTCCACTGATTGCAGGGCTTGGGTAATGGCCGCTGTCGCCCCCGTGCACACTATCACCAGGTCAGCCAGGCGACCCTGGTTAACCTGACGCAGGCAGGTGGGCAGGTCCTCTTCGGCACGGATTGTAGCATCAGCCCCAAACCGTTGCGCTGCCTCCAGCCGGTAGTCATTTATGTCCGTCGCTGTCACCCGACCTGCACCCAGAGTTCGGGCTAGCTGCACATGGAGCAGCCCGGCAATGCCACTGCCGATGACGAGCACAGTTTTGCCTGGCTGCATGTGTGCTCTCCTTTGTCCGCGCAGGACGCAAGCTAGCGGTTCAATAAATGTTGCCTCTTCGTAAGACACTTCATCAGGCAGCAGGAATACTCCACGGTCTACATTGATGGCTGGCAAACGAATATATTCAGCAAAACCACCGGGGTCAAAATTCGTCTGGCGGAGGGTATCGCAAACGGTGTGGTGACCGGTGAGGCAGTAATGACATGTATTACAGGGGACATGATGAGCCGCTGATACCCGGTCACCCTCTTTATAGCGCTCTACTCCCTCTCCCACAGCTACAATCTGCCCACCAATCTCATGACCTAAGACCAGGGGTGCTCGGTCGAGGCGATACCATTCCATCACGTCACTGCCGCACATGCCACTGGCTTCCACACGCACCAGCAGCTCACCTAAACCGATCTGTGGGATGGGCATCTCCTCCAGCCGCACATCCCGGTTGTTATACCACGTGGCGACACGCATTTTATTCCTGTCCGTGCCGGTCACGACTTCTTCGGTTCTTTCTCCTTTTCAGTGTTGTATATCTTTTGAGCCTCTTTTGGGGTAGCATTTTGGTGAACAAGGGCACGTATAGCCTTAATCATTGCCACCGGAAAATCGTTTTGCCACACGTTCCTTCCCAGATTCACTCCTATAGAACCCCTTTGCATGCCATCATGGACAAACTCAAACACCCCAAGCTCTGAGTCAACCTGAGGTCCGCCCGCCATAACGACCGGAACCGGACAACCCCTTACCACGTTTTCAAAGTCTTCGCACCAGTAGGTCTTTACCACGCGTGCGCCCAACTCAGCGGCGATGCGACAGGACAAGGCAAGGTAGCGGGCATCTCGTTTTTCAAGCTCCTTACCTACGGCGGTAACTGCCATTACCGGTATGCCATACTTCTCTCCGTCATCGACAAGCTTTGATAGATTCAATAACGACTCTTTCTCGTAGTCGCTGCCGACAAAGACAGAAATGCCTACTGCTGAAACGTTGAGACGGATAGCTTCCTCCATAGAGGTGGTGATTCCTTCGTTAGCCAGGTCTTTCCCAACCATGCTGGTGCCGCCAGACACTCTGAGAATGACTGGTTTGGTACTCTCGGCTTTTACCGATGAGCGTAACACGCCTCTGGTGATGAAGATTGCGTCGGCGTAAGGCAGAAGTGGCTCAATAGTCTTACGTGGCTCTTCCAATCTTCTGGTGGGACCTTGAAAGTATCCGTGGTCTACCGGCAAAAACAAAGCGTGCCCGTC
Source organism: Dehalococcoidia bacterium (assembly GCA_014384515.1). Taxonomy (GTDB): domain Bacteria; phylum Chloroflexota; class Dehalococcoidia; order GIF9; family UBA5629; genus JACNFS01. The sequence continues at coordinate 20,548 of JACNFS010000226.1, forward strand.
CGGTTGGATTAGTTGTGCCATGCGGTTTGCCATTCCCCATTCCATGCCAGTAATCCTCCTTCTAGCT
>JACNFS010000195.1 GCA_014384515.1 Dehalococcoidia bacterium
AATGTTGACCCGGGGACTATGTCTCCTTATCAGCACGGCGAAGTCTTCGTCACTCAGGATGGTGCTGAGACTGACCTTGACCTGGGGCACTACGAGAGATTTATCGATGTTCGTTTGACTTCTGCTTCCAATGTTACTTCAGGGCAGATTTACTCGGCGGTTATCGCCGGGGAAAGACGAGGAGATTTTCTCGGCGGCACTATCCAGGTGATTCCGCATGTCACGAACGAGATAAAGCGGAGGATAAGGCAAGTAGCCGAGCTCACTGGAGCCTCAGTGGTTATCGTTGAGGTTGGTGGCACCGTGGGCGATATCGAAGGCCAGCCGTTTCTAGAAGCTATCCGCCAGATGCGAAACGAAGAAGGCAGGGATAATGTGCTCTACCTCCATGTTACCTTTCTGCCCTATATCGCCACCACCGACGAGCTCAAGACCAAGCCTACTCAGCACAGTGTTAACGAGTTGAGACGCACCGGCATCCAGCCAGATGTCATTCTGTGCCGCTCAGACTATGAAATTCCGCAAGGGACAAGAGACAAAATCTCTCTATTCTGCGATGTAGATAAACAAGCAGTCATACCTCTGGTCACTGCTGAAACCATCTATGAGGTGCCGCTAATGCTTGAGGAAGCTGGGCTGAGCGATTTGATTGTCGACCGACTCGGGCTGGAATCTGAACATGCTGACCTTGGTGAGTGGCGACAGATGGTGGCTAAGCTGAAAACCCCAAGGGAGCCAGTAACCATAGGCCTGGTAGGCAAATATGTAGAGCTTCAAGATGCCTACTATTCAGTGCGCGAAGCTTTGTCCCACGCCGGGCTCTATCACGACCGGGAGATAAAGATACTATGGCTGCAGTCCGAAGACCTCCAAACCGATGGCAATGAGAATCTATTAAAGTCAGTTCAAGGCATAATCGTTCCCGGCGGTTTCGGTTACCGCGGCATAGAAGGTATGATAGCTGCTACAACTTATGCCAGACAAAACAACATTCCTTACCTTGGCTTATGCCTGGGCATGCAGGTCATGGTTATTGAATTTGGGCGCCATGCCCTGGGCAGCGAGCTAGCCAACTCTACCGAGTTTGACCCCAATACGCCGTATCCGGTAATTGACTTGCTCCCGGAACAGCATCAGGTCGCTGGCATGGGTGGCACCATGAGGCTGGGCATATACCCCTGCCACCTGGTCCCAAGCACACACGCGGCTCAGTCTTATGGTGAAACCATAGTTTATGAACGGCATCGCCACCGATTTGAATTCAACAACGACTTTCGCGAGCCACTGGAGCAACAAGGGCTCATCCCCAGTGGGTTGTCCCCGGACAATCGGCTGGTGGAAATCGTTGAAATCAAAGACCACCCGTGGATGGTGGCCTGTCAGTTTCATGCTGAGTTTGAGTCGCGCCCTAACCATCCCCACCCTCTATTTGCCAGCTTCGTCGGGGCTGCCAAGGAGACCCTGGTTGAAGGGACTCAAGTAACGCTGCCATTATCGTAACAGTGCTATGGGTTTCACAAACGTCTCAATAAAGATTATCAATCCACAGAACCGGCAACTGTCTGCTGAGACCAAGCTCTTGGTAGGCAGTGGTGCCCTATACAGCATTGTTCCGGCGCAATTCAAGCGCAATATTGCCCTTGAGCCGAAGCGGAGGCAGACTTTTGTTCTGGCTAACGGAGATAGCATTACCCGGCCAGTGGGAGAAGCCATTTTCAGATTCAGCGATTACGAAGGCACAGCACCGGTGGTTTTCGGCGAAGAAACCGATAAAGCTGCGCTTGGTGTGGTTACTCTGGAGGTACTAGGACTTCAAATCGACCCGATTAGGCAAGAACTTAAGCCAGCCCCTGGTTTGTTACTGGCGCTGGGAAAAACAAATGCGTTTGTTTCTAGATACGGCTAATATCGACCATATCCGCCACGGAGTCAGGCTGGGAGTAATCACCGGTGTGACCACTAACCCAAGCCTGGTATCCAAAGAGGGCAAAGTGGATTATAAACATCTTGTCCAGGAAATCTGTTCCATTGTCCCCGGCCCGGTTTCTACCGAGGTGCTAGGCCAGGACGTTTCAGTGATGGTTGCTGAAGCCAGGCAGATTGCCGGCTGGGCAGAGAATGTGGTAGTAAAGATTCCGGCTAGCCTTGAAGGCGTTGAAGCTACCCATCAGTTGGCCAAAGAAAACATAAAGGTGAACTTCACCCTATGTTTCTCTGTAAACCAGGCTCTGCTGGCCGCGCTGGCCGGAGCTGCCTTCGTCAGTCCCTTCGTCGGCAGACTGGATGATATCGGCGAACATGGCATGAGGCTGGTGAGAGAAATCGTCGAGGTGTTCAAGAAATACCCCGACTCTATTAAGACGCAGGTAATCGCCGCCAGTATCAGACACCCCCAGCACTGTGTCGAGGCGGCTGAAGCGGGTGCTCAAATTGCCACCATTCCCTACCAAGTGCTAATGCAGATGATCAAACATCCGCTGACTGACATTGGTATCAGTCGCTTTCTGGAGGACTGGCGCAAAGTCATGGGTGAGGGCAAGAGCATATAGTTAGAATTTAGGCTTTATTTCGGATTTGGTATATTATTGTGTGCTTAGTTATGTCATCTTATATATAAGTATGTGAGAGGTTACCAAAATGAATATTTCTGAACTGGAAACGAAAACTCGCGAGGAATTGGTCGATCTGGCCAAACAGCAAGAAGTCGAAGGTTATAGCGGGCTGAAGAAGTCGGACCTCATTATGCGCCTGGTCCAGGCCCAAACCGAGCAGCAAGGCTATCTGTTCGTCAGTGGTGTCCTGGATATTGTTGATGACGGCTATGGCTTTCTACGACAGGATAACCTCCTCCCCGGGCCCGACGACATTTACATTTCCAACTCCCAGATTCGCCGCTTCGCTTTAAGGAACGGCGACACTGTCTCCGGACAGGGCAGGCCACCTAAGAACGGCGAAAGATATTGCAGCCTACTGCGCGTCGAAGCAATTAATGGAGTCGACCCTGAGCAATGCAGGAGCCGACCTCATTTCGGCTCGTTGACACCTACTTTCCCCGATAGTCTGTTCAACCTGGAGACTAACCCCCTCAATTTATCAACGCGGCTCATCAACTTGATAGCTCCTATCGGCCGAGGCCAGCGTGGGCTCATCGTCTCACCACCTAAAGCTGGCAAGACTGTGCTTCTAAAGCATATAGCCAATGCCATCACCACTCACTACAGTGAGCCTCACCTCATGGTCTGTCTCATTGGGGAAAGACCTGAGGAAGTCACGGATATGAAGCGCTCGGTGAAGGCCGAAGTTATTGCCGCTACCTTTGACGAGCCAGCGGAGACCCATACTCGTGTAGCTGAATTGGCTCTAGATCGAGCCAAAAGACTAGTAGAAACAGGCAGGGACGTAATCATTTTGCTCGACGGCATTACTCGGTTGACTCGCGCCTATAACCTGGCGATGCCTCCCAGCGGGCGTACGCTATCCGGTGGTATTGATTCCGTAGCCCTCTATCCGCCAAAGCGCTTCTTCGGCGCAGCGCGCAATACCGAAGAGGGCGGCAGCCTGACCATCATCGCCACTTGCCTCGTCGACACTGGTAGCCGCATGGACGAGCTGATTTACGAGGAATTCAAGGGCACCGGCAACATGGAATTACACCTGGACCGCCGTCTAGCTGACAAAAGAATCTTCCCAGCTATAGATATCCTGCACAGTGGCACCCGCCGTGAGGAGCTGCTACTCGACGAGAGCACACTGAAACAGGTTTGGTTACTGCGGCGCATGGTCGGCATGCTAGCTGAAGACTCAGCAAACGACGCTGAAGCCACCGCAAGACTTATTGACCGCATAGCCAAAACCCAGACCAATGCTGAATTTCTGTCAACCTTATCCAAGGATATGTAACAAACTGTGTCTAGAATACCCGCTTACCTTT
>JACNFS010000187.1 GCA_014384515.1 Dehalococcoidia bacterium
GTTAGCAGAGGGTTTGTTCGCCATTCCAGTAATTCGGATGATTGATCGTTTCACATTTCAAAGGGCACGAGTAAATATGTTAACTCTCATTGCCTAGATGTGTCAAATAGACTTATCTGGCGGGCGTGGGGGTTGGCTATCAAGTAGTGGCTGACTATAGGGTGGAGCTTAAATCAGGGTTTGGTTTCGCCCAATTACAAAGCCAGAAAATTGGCCACATCATTCCTCCCCTGTACTGATAGCAATTCCCCAAACTGGGAGAGGTATTTCTGCAGTACGGTCCTGCTTTGCTCCGAGGTGGGCAGCGCTTTCTTCTCATAAAACTTGACCAGAACCCTATGGCAATTGGCACAAACATATATGATGACCTCGGAGATTGATTCCGAATGTCTAGCCCATGCGCTCAGGCTGTGTTCCTCGATGAGGTCAGGATTGTCACAGCCGCACAGGGTACACTTACTGGTATGGCTCATCGGGGCAACGTCATGAGCGCCGGCTCTGTCATATTGCCGTACTACACTTACCTTGGCCGCTAGAAGCTCCTCGCGGAGCGCCTCAAACAAGGAAAAGGGCAGGAGACGTTCCAAAAAGGAGAGGTACTTAGCCAGGACAGCCTCACTATCCTGTGAGATCAAAGCCCAGCAGCAGCGGTGAATAGCTCGGTGGCAGTTGACACACAGGTGCAGGATGACCGGGGAACCATAATAGTCATAGTCGCCGGAGAGAGCTGCCAGATGGTCCTCCAGGACATCCGGGTTGTTCTGACCACATAAGGGGCATTTATTCTCCTCAGACATGGTAAATCCCCTCAGGTTGACAGCTTGAGTATTCTGAGTATAATCGTTCCTGAACCGCCGGACAAGTAGCCCTTGTTTCAAAGATGAGCAAGCTCGAAACCGTAAGACAAACACTGGCAGCAAACCCGGAGATAACCTGGGAGGAGGAAACAGTCAAGTTGCCCTATCTGCGGTCTCGAACAGGTTATTATCACTCCGCTGGCTTTCGCGTCGCCCCGAAGCAGCCAATTCTGGGCGCTCAGGCGCTCCGCAGATTCTCGGGGGAGCTGGTCCGACAGCTGATACCAGTGGGACCGGCCAGCGTGAGCTGGTGCTACATCTTCTCCGGGAGAAAGGATGCAGTCCGCATGGCTGCCTTATACTTCTCTGAGACAGCCGAAGAGACACCCATCGGTATCGAAACAAGAGTGACGGTCTCAGTCTTCCCCTGCCGCAAGATGGCACAGAACATGGGCTATCGCGGCATAGTAGAAATAGGAGGCTACGAATGCCCGGAGCCGTGCGAATTTGCTTCCAAATGCACCTTTACGGTCTCCAAGTGGAGGACCCTTCGCAGATTGCTCTAGGGCAATCCATAGCCCCCTTTCAACCCCACCTTCAAAAACCCCCACGGTCAACAACTATTGCGGGAATACTTCAGAGAAGGTAGAGGTAACATCACCTTGGGGGCTGGTGAATGTCGCGTCGCCGTTTACCCGAATCTTGTACTTGAAGTCAGGGGTCTCGTCCCACCATTTCTTAATCATGTCCGTCCAACTCACCCCCATCTCTTGCATCATCACCGCACCAGGGAGCAGTAAGCTGAGCATGACTACTCGGGTGGTAAAAAGCGCGTTCAGCCTGGCCTGGTTGGTATAGTTAGGCGGGATCCACTGGTATTCATAGGCGGCTGCGGCACCTACACCAAACCACTTACCCGGTGCTCCTTCAAACGCAATGGTTCCATGTAATTCGTCAAGCTTAATCGGATAATCATTGGGGTTGGTAACATCGAAGATCAGCCCCAACTCAAAGAAGCCTACGCGTAGGGCGTCATATCCCTCGGGGAAGTTGTCAGCCAACTTCTCGTACTTAACGATCTCAACGCGATTTAGCTTGACCTCCGGGGCCGCTGGTGGGCCTGCTGGCGCCGATGGCGCAGCGCAACCACCCCAGGCAGCCGAACCAAAGACTACTACCAGCAGCAAAACTAACGGAACTAGAAGATATCGTCGCATTTCCCCTCCTTTCCTTTTCGACTTCGATTTGTAAATCGTTCTTTGACTTCTAGGCTCTTAGGCGAGCCAGCGCTTTTTGCGCTTGTAGTGCTTTATGGCACGGAAGCTTTTCCGACCGCCGGCATCGGTCAATCCCAGGTAATACTCCTTAATATCCGGGTTGTCCTTCAGCTTCTCCGAGGGACCCTCCATCACTATCCGGCCCAGCTCCATCACATAAGCGTAAGGGGCAATGGTCAAGGCAAGCTTGACGTTCTGCTCCACCAGCAAGATTGATAGCTTCTGTTCCTCATGCAAAAGCTTGATGATGTCAAAGATTTCCTTGATCAGCATTGGGGCTAGGCCCATAGATGGCTCGTCAAGGAGAATGAGCTTGGGTCCGGCCATCAAAGCCCGCCCCACTACAGTCATCTGCTGTTCACCCCCGCTGGCGAAGCCGGCAGTAATACGACGCATATCACGGAGGCGCGGAAAGTAGTGGTACACCATCTCCAAACGTTGCTTGAGATTACCCCCATCCTTCACACAGTGGGCTCCCACGATGAGGTTCTGTTCCACAGTAAGGTGTTCAAAGACTCTCCTTCCCTCCATCACCTGGAAGAGGCCCTTTCTGACCAGCTCATCAGCCGGCCTTTTGTGTACTATCTCGCCCATGAACTCAATAGAGCCATCGGTAACCTCTCCATCCTCGTGTTTGAGAAGTCCTGAAATTGCCTTCAAGGTGGTGGTTTTCCCCGCCCCATTGGCACCCAACAGAGCGACGATACCCCCCTGTGGCAACTCAATAGACAAACCCTTGAGGACCAGGATAATCTCATGGTACATGACCTCAATGTTATTGAGCCTTAATATCGGTCTCGTTTCAGCTTGTGCCATAAAGCCCCCCCTTTATTAGGGGCCCGCGAAAAGACGCCTTACCAGCCGAGCCACTCAGACCACAGGTCGGAGTACTTCGCTTTCATGTCTAGGATGCCGCGGTTGACTATCTTTTGGTCCTCAATCTGGGCGATGACTATCTTGCCGCTCGGTCGGTGGTCGGTGGCCGTAGTTGCAAACTCCGGCAGGCCAAGCTGACTGCTGAATGAGCTGAAATCAGCTTCTAGATACTTCTTCAACTCAGCACGGGTAGTGGCTAAAGCTGCCGGAGATAGGTCAAGCTCACCAGCGTCGTCCATCGCCCTCAGCGCCTGGACCATTATTGTAACTTTAACCCAGCCCTGAACAGTGCGGATCAGGCGTGCATCAAGAGGAGTACCCGGGTGTATCTTCTGGCAGTACTCCACCACCGTGTCCTTCCACGGGTAATCCCAGACGAAATAGGCACAGACGGCTGCAGCCAAGGCCTCCTCAGACGCCGGACCAGCCAGCTTCATAGTGTTCTCGTCCAACCCCCAGCAGTTAACAGCATGCATCGTTTTCTTGCCTGGCCCGGAGAGTCCCAGGGCATAGAAGTCCTTCATCGCGGTGGCTACCGACATGGTAGTGTTCCCATGCCAGACAAAATCGGGCGGGGTCTCCTTGACTGCCAGGACCTGACTCTTGGTATCCAGAGCAAAGAGGCTGACATCCTGGTCCTCGCCGAACTCAAAGCCGAGCATCTCGGCCTGGTCTTTTAGCGCCTCGAGCGGGGCGGTGACATAGGTCGAGGCGAACATGCCGAAGACCACAAGCCTCGGCTTCCGCCCTGCGTCTCGGTCTGCCTTGTACCTTGGATCTTTCATCCAGTAGTTGTCATACCAGTACTGCACCGTAGCCCGGGCCTTGGTAGAATAGTCGCTGGAGTAAACGAAGTTATAGGGAGTCTTCGCCGGATCACACAGGTGGCCAGAGAAAGACGAAGACAAATAGACCAGC
>JACNFS010000183.1 GCA_014384515.1 Dehalococcoidia bacterium
CCGGCTCAATTCCTATGACAGTAACACCAGCCCGCTCCTCCTCAAAAGTAATCTCTGCTGCCATGCTATTCCTGGCAGAGACGGCGGCAACGCCATCGATGGATTCAATGCCCAGAATAAGGTCTTCCACATGGCTTATCCTGGGATTGTCCCCTTCGGCCTCGATAAGAAGGTCGCCTGAGTAGGTTCTTACCAGTATGTCATTGGCGCTCACAGTCGCTCCCGCTATCAGCCCGGGCACGAAAAGGAGATTCAGGGCTACCAGGACTAACATCAGGATGGTTAATATAGTGACACCGATATTCCCCTTGACGACGGCTCTCAGGGCCAGGAACATTGCCACTCTCAGAGATCTGACCATCAGACGACACCGTCCTCCGTTACCATCTTACCGTCACTCAGCATGATCAAACCGCGGCCATATTTCTTATCGTCAGGATCATGGGAAACAAAGACAATGGTGGCTTTCATCTCCTGGTTGAGATTGACGAGGGTCTCCATTACCAGCTTACTTGATACCGTGTCCAGGTTGGCACACGGTTCATCGGCAAATATCACCCTGGGATTGTTAATCAGGGCTCGGGCGATGGCTACCCTCTGTTGTTCGCCGCCTGAAAGTTCTTTCGGGTAGTGACGCAATCTATCTCCGAGGCCGACTATCTCAAGCAATTCTTTAGCCCGCTGCCTGAAGTCAACCCCCCTCCCCCTGAGCATCATGCCGGGCAGATAAACATTCTCATGAGCGGTCAATTCCCCGAGCAATGCGTATTCCTGGAAAACGTAGCCCAAATACCGGAGACGCAAGCTGGCTCTTGCGCCGTCTGACATCTTGGCTACCGCTTCACCTTCGAGGATTATTTCCCCCGAAGTGGGCCGGTCCAGCAGCCCTAGCTGCCTCAGCAGCGTGGACTTGCCCGAACCACTCTTGCCCATGATGCAGACCATGTCTCCGGTCGCCACCGAGAATGAAACGTCGTCTAATGCCCGGACCTCAACCATCCCGAGACCATATATCTTCGTCAGGTTCCTGATTTCCAGCATGTTGGTAAAATCCCCTTCACAAATCGTATTCTACGGCTCACCCATACGAATTGGCCTTCTAGCTCACCTGATTATATGCCAAATCGATGGCCATTGGAATAGATATTTGGTACCAGACGGAATAGCCATTTAGTAGACCATCGTACCCCCAAGGATACTCCAAGCCTGTCCCAAGGGCTTCGCCATACTCAGATAACACGTTGGTAATGATTTGACAGAAGAATAAGGCTTCTGAGGGCTGAATTACCAGGATATCAAAAACACCATTTTCATGTTTTGATTAGCTTGACTGTGGAAGGGGAAATTGAAGGAATCCTTGTTGGTTAGCCGTTTCGAGAATCGCCGGTCATCGGTTTGAAGCTGGCTGCCAACCCCCAGAAGCCGTACAGCCAGCTCTCATGCCGGTAACTCCAATTCACGAAGTGGTACAATGATTTGGCGCAGGTCACTAGCTCATCTGAAAAAGAAGCAATACCCTGCGGAGCTGATCAAAGGCCGTGTCCTAGCTCATCTCACCCTCGAGAGGCTCCAAGTGATGAGATGTGCACGTGCAATGTGAAGTTTGTCATCGATGAGAGGCCTTATCAGCATGTACCTTACAGCAAGTACACTGGTTACCAATGTCCTGTTGGAGGCCTAGGGCATCTTGTCAAAGTTGATGTGGACGCTATGACAATAATGAAGCCGGCATCAACTCCTAACAAACCCGAGAAGTATATTCCAGTAAAGTCAGGTCGACCAGCTACTTGACCGTCCCGGTGGACGCTTTGACTGGCCGGGGCATCTGCTTGCTCAAGGCGTCGCGGTCCCCGCCGCTCATGCCGGCGATATACTTGACCAGCTTCTTCCTAGACTCGATGTCATACTGGGTAGTGATGGCGATCTGCTCCATGACTGGTGAGCCGCCACCATGGTAGTTGCCCACACTGTTTATGCCGCCGGTTGCTGAGCAGAGCATGTCACCCAGGTAACGCCACAACTGGGCTTGGTCCTCCACCGGCATGTCCCGATTCCGCTTGGTGTATTTCAAGAGCAAGTCTCTGATCTCCGGGTTCACAAAATCCTTCTCGTGAGGGAAGGTGGCTACTACACCGCCAGCTATGTCGCAGAGGATCTCGGCCTCACGCCACACCGCCTCGCCCGTCAGGCAGCGCCCGACGTTGCAGTAAATCGAATTAGGGATGTACGAGCCGGGTCCATAAGGCACGAAACCTACGCCTGGCATGTAAACCTCTGGCTTGCCGAGGGCAGAAGCCGTGTATCCAGCAGCATACCCCAACTCGGTGGTCAGGATGAGCTCGGCTAGTTTCTCGCGCACATGGGGCGCCTTATGAACATTATTCACCTCAGCGGCGAGAGCTGCGGTCCCCAAGATGACGTCGCCGATGGCCGGCTTGCAGCCCGAATAGGAATGGCGATGAAACAAGGCGAAGAGAAGGGCCAGCACGCCGCCATGCTGCGACTCACCAGCGAGGAAGACCCTTTCCCAGGGCACAAAGCAGTTGTCAAAGATAATGTAGGAATCTGTGGCGCCTGGCATGAACCCGCGCTTAAATGTCTCTCTAGGCCTGAGGGTGTGGATAGTAACCACTTGCTTCAGCCCTTCCCAGTCGCCCGGAACAGCAAAGGCGACAGCGTAGTCCTTGTCCTCAGGGCGCAATGCCCGGGTGGGTACTACCAGCACCTCGTCGGCTACCGAGGCCTCGGAGATGTGCACCTTGCAGCCGCTGACCACGATGCCATCGCTAAGCCTCTCCTTGATCCGCACGTAGGCGTCGGGGTTCGGCTGGTCGGCAGGCCTTAGCATCCTATCGCCCTTGACGTCCGTCTGAGCGCAGCAGCCTACCAAGTCATCGGTCTGGAAGCGGATGAGCCACTTCTTGAAGTTCTCATGGTACTGAGTGGCGCCGTTGTTCGTCTTGTCCGCTTCGTAGGACACGTTGTAAATGGCGTTGGTGGCATCGATGCCCATGCACCGCTGGATGCAGCCGCCCACCTTCTGGCAGAGCATGCGGGTCATGTCTTGTTTGTTATGCAGGTCGTCGGTGTTCTGATGGATGTGGGTAAAGCGGTTGATCCTCTCACCGGTGAGATGAGAGATGGCGGTGCACAGGTCCTGGTTCTCTGGCTTGGCTGCTTCATCGAACGGGGTGCCGATGGTATTGATGCAGTCCATCTGGCACTCGTCTGTGCGGTCGAGCAGCTCGCCGTCGAAGTAGACGTTCCGCCTCATTTTGGCCAACCCTTGGATGTATTGCTCCTTTGTCCTCATTTTTCCTCCTTACTCAATGGGTAACTGACTTGAGACCCTAACGTTTCATTCAGGTGAACAACTGGATGCGACCATGATACTACATTTGGGCAAAAACGTCATGTCGGTGTAGTCGTCCAGTGGATTAGTGACACCATACCTCCAAGTGCAGAGATGAACCTGCGTACACGTGGACACTGTGCAGGCATCAAAACCTGTAGCTGGAATTCTGGGAGGATGCAAGTCAGAGAATTCAGCCCTCCTGGGGCCGGTTGACCTGTGGCTTCCTTCCGTTCTTCGCTTTAAATCCATTTCACCGCTGCCGGGAAACGGGGTGCCGCTCCGGTCAGTGAGGACAGGAGAGGTAATCCTGAACTCCAAGGCAGAACAAGGTCAAGCGAGCCTCTCGGCTTCAGTTGTCAACCGCAGCAGTCGAAAGAGCCACGGCGCGCCCAGGGTAATCCACACGCCTATGAGCCAGTAGCGCAGGAAGCGGAAGACTAGGTAGAGCGCCGATTCCTCACCGGGAAACACCACCTTGAGCCCCAGGTAGAGTGCCGCCATCA
>JACNFS010000196.1:0-1227 GCA_014384515.1 Dehalococcoidia bacterium
GATTCCATAGCTTCCCTGAAAGAGCTCGACGGCATAATAAGCGTCTACCTGCCTGATTTAAGATACGCCTCTGACAACTGGGCTAAGAAGTTCTCGCAGACTCAGGACTATGTAGTACGGGCTCGCCAGGCTATCAAAGAGATGTACAGACAGGTTGGTGACCTGGTGGTGGATGAATTCGGCCTGGCACAACGGGGACTGATTGTGCGCCATCTCATCCTGCCCAACGGGCTGGCAAACAGCGAGGAAACGCTAACCTGGCTGGCTCAGGAGCTTTCTCCCACGGTGACGGTCAGTATAATGTCTCAATACCTGCCGCTCCATAAAGCGCAACGAATGCCATTGCTTTCCAGGAAGATTTCGCTGGCTGAATATGAGAGGGTTCTCCGGTTACTATCCGATGCAGGTCTGGAAAACGGTTGGATACAGGAGATGGGGGCAGCAGACAGTTACGTGCCCGACTTCGAGCGAGAAGGCCACCCTTTCTCCCCCTGCTCCTGATGGGTAGAAATGACACTGCTTATTTACATTTTCTGCAATGGTGTTTAGACTTGTAACAGGTATCCCGTGACTGCCAGGTGTGTACAAGAAGGCACGGCAGGAAAAAGGCGAAGAGATTATGCCAGGTGTATTGAATGGTAGAGCTGCTCCACTGAAGCCCCTCAAGTGGTACAAGAAGCTTGCCACAATGAAAGGACGGCTTGAAGCCGAAGCATTCCTTGTCGAAGGGGACAGAGCTATCAAACAAATCATTGACAATCATCCAGATGAAATACTTGAGATTATAACCATAGAAGAGCTGCCTCCCCTTTACCACAACTATTCCATACGGTTTGTTAGTGATAGCCAGTTCTGCTCCGTCTGCTCTACCAGGACGCCTCAGGGGACTGCTGCTGTTGTCCGTCTGCCCTCAAACATATACTCCGAACATCTGCCGCAGGATATCGGGGCTAAAATCTTGCTGCTCGAAGATATTCAGGACCCTGGAAATGTGGGTACTATCATCCGCACTGCCGTAGCCTTCGATTTCTCCGGAGTCATCCTGACAGACAAATGCGCCGATCCCTTATCCCCAAAATGCGTTCAGTCAACTGCCGGCACGGTATTATCTGTATGGATCAGGAGGACTATCCATCACCTTGAACTCATGGAAGCACTACAAAAAGACGGATATGCTCTGGTAGCAGCAGACCTTAATGGTGGGGCAGAGCCATCGATTCTTTCTCA
>JACNFS010000196.1:1343-3807 GCA_014384515.1 Dehalococcoidia bacterium
AATGCGGCCAATTATCGACTAAGGATCCCCATCGCCAGAAGGAAAGCAGAATCGCTAAATGTGGCGGCTTGCGGAGCAATTGCTATGTATTTGAGTTCCGTGGAAAGTTGAGATTATGTTCAATCCTCACCTTGCACTCAAGCTTGTGGCTGTGAAAAAAGCCGTTTGCCTCGCCAAAGCGTTGCTGCTATACTAACCGATGTCGTGGATTACGAGACTATTATCGGGCTGGAAGTCCATGCCCAGCTACTGACCAAGAGCAAGATGTTTTGCTCCTGCAGCGCCGATTATGCCAGTTCCCCGCCGAATACGCATGTATGCCCTATCTGCCTGGCCATGCCCGGGGTGCTGCCAACAATTAACCAAAAGGCAATAGAGTACACCGTGATGACTGCCTTGGCCCTTAACTGCACCATCGCTGAACATGCCAAGTTCGACCGCAAGAACTATCCCTACCCCGACTTGATGAAAGGGTATCAAATATCCCAGTATGATGCGCCTATGGGTCAGCACGGCTGGTTAACAATCGACATCAATGGGACAAAGAAGAAGCTTGGCATCACCCGAGTTCACCTCGAGGAGGACACTGCCAAACTGACCCATCGCACTACGCCTGAGGGCGAAAGCTATAGTCTGGTGGATGTAAACCGGGCTGGGGTACCCTTGATGGAAATCGTCGGCGAGCCGGATATCACCTCGCCTGAAGAGGCCAGGCAATACCTGATGAAGCTGCGGACTATTCTTCAATATCTCGGTGTATCTACAGGCAATATGGAGGAGGGCAGCTTCAGGTGTGACGCCAATATCAGTATTCGCCCCGCGGGTACCACTGATTATCTGGCCAAGGTTGAAGTCAAGAATATGAACAGCTTTAAGGCTGTCTACCGGGCTCTAGACTATGAGGCTGAGCGACAGAGGCAGGAGTTGAATGAAGGCAGAAAACTCCACCAGGAGACGCGGGGCTGGGTGGAGGAAAAGGGGATAACCGTCAGCCAGAGGAGCAAGGAATACGCGCATGATTACCGCTACTTCCCTGAGCCTGACTTGCCACCGTTGGTTTTCAACAAGGCCTGGGTAGAGCAAATCAGGTCTGGCTTACCTGAACTGCCTGATGTAAGACGAGACCGGTTCATGTCCCAGTACGGCTTACCAGCCTATGACGCTGATTTGCTCGTCGATTCCAAGGCGATGGCCAACTACTTAGAGGAGTGCGCCAAGTTAATGGCAGACTCTTCGAATGGAGCCAATCTTCACAAGAGAGCGAAAACAACAAGTAACTGGTTACTGGGAGACTTCAGCCGTATGCTCAATGCCACCAATACCAAGATTGAAGAAACCAAGGTCACGCCGAAGCATCTGGTAGAGATGTTGGACTTAATAGACAAAGGGACTCTCAGCGGCCCGGCAGCCAAAGCAACCTTTGAAAATATGTTCCTCAGCGGCAAGACAGCCAGTGACATCGTGGCTGAGAAAGGGCTAAGCCAAATCAGCGATAGCTCAGAAATAGAGAAGGTAGTAGCCGAAGTAATAGCCAGCAACAGTCAGGCGGTGTCTGATTTTGAGGCCGGGAAGCAACAGGCCGTGGCTTTCCTCATCGGCCAGGTAATGAAGGCCACCAAGGGGCGGGCTAACCCCAGCCTGGCAAAGGATATCCTTTTGGACAAACTCGGAGGGAAACAAAATGCCTAGTTATCTGTATATTGCCCAGATTCTGGTAGCCATAGCCATAATCGCTGTAGTTCTGCTCCAGGTGAAGGGCGGCGGGCTTGGAGGCATATTCGGCCAGCCGGGTAGTGTTTACCGAACACGGCGAGGGATTGAAAAGAACCTGCTCCAGTTCACTATTGGTCTGGTTATTGTATTCATAATTCTTTCCGTCTGGATTGTCAGGATGGCCTCGTAGCTACAGGCAAAAGCCATTATGGCTCCGGTGATAACCCTGACCACCGATTTTGGTACTGGTGACGCTTACGTAGCCAGTATGAAAGGGGTAATCCTCAGCATCAACCCAAGAGCGGCTATCGTTGATATCTGCCATTCTGTTGAGCCTCAGAATATCCTTCAGGCTGCCTTCATCATCAGCACGGCTCACCACTATTTCCCCGAAGGAACAATTCACGTAGCTATAATTGACCCTGGCGTCGGCAGTCAGCGGAAAGCCATTGTCCTGAGAACACCGTCGGCCTTCTTCGTAGCGCCGGACAACGGTGTTCTGAGCTACGTAATAGATGAGCTGTGTCCTGCACCTGCCAGGCCACCCGGCCCTATTTCGCCCAACCTGGAGCAAAGAGAACTCGGGGCAGACCTCGAGGCTGTTGCCATCACAAACCCCGATTTTTGGCGGCAGCCAGTTAGCCCTACCTTCCACGGGCGGGACATTTTCGCCCCGGTTGCTGCTCACCTATCCCTGGGCACCCCCTTAAACAGATTCGGAGAAAGCATAAGTTGTCTTCATACCTTTCCC
>JACNFS010000048.1 GCA_014384515.1 Dehalococcoidia bacterium
TCGGCTGGAATACCGGCTTCTAGCATCCGGGAGTAAAGCTCATGGGCGCTTTCTAGAGTCTGCTGATACTTGGCTAAAAGGTCAGTCTGCTTGGAGATTGTCGGCGGAGTAACATAGCCGTAATCTTTGAGTGCGACGTATCTTTGGCTCTGTTGAGTATAGCTAGCCAGACGGTGGCGAACCAGCTGATGACTGGTAACTCGCGAAATACCCTGGATATTGAAGGTGAAACTGGCGTGCTCGAATGTGGATAGGTGACCTGAGTCTAGGAGCTGCTGAAACAAATTGTCTATCTGCAGGGAGCTAAGTCTATCCCGGAGCTCTTCGAAAGTTGATTGGGAGGCTGAAGAGCGAGCCGCAGCCACAATAGTAAGCTCGGGGTTGGGGGTGTGGTTAACTAATGTTACCTGCACACAAGTCTCCGAGACCTACTTCGCCAAGGCAAGATTATACCATGCAGAACTAAGTGAAAGCAATAGTTGTTCTCGGACTTTGTCGGCCGCCGTCTTGGTTTTCCTCTTTGGTTTGTCTCAGAGGTAGTCCGAATGGCATTATCTCATGTGCTTCTAGCCATCTGGTGAAGTCGTTCAATGATCTCCAGTCGGCACACTCAGCTAGCCTTTCGAGCCATCCTAGCGGCGGTTGAGGGTCTTCGATAACCCACTGCGCAACGTAGAATTTCAGGAATTTGATTTGGTCAGGGTCAGGCTCAATGTGGTTGAGGAAGTTTGATACAGCCTTCTCCAAGTCTTCATAGGAGCAGAAAAAGACTTGCTCAATCTTCTGCTTATCCTTCCAAAAGGTGGGGAGGCCTTTGGCAATTCTCCCATAGGAACACCAGCAGCGCTCCCACTGCGGCGCCGCCAACTCTTCTGACCCAGGAAGCCACCCGATCCCTTTGCAGTTAGGGCAAGTCTTGATGCTCATCGTGCTTCTCCTCCATCTTTTTCACTGCCACTCGACCCTTTGTACTGCCAATGCAGTCTATGCAATGGCTCCATCTCACCCTGTATGACGACTTGCCGCCAAATATGCCAGTAATCAGCCCACCATTCCCAAGAACACACCTGCTACGATGGCGGAACCGATCACTCCAGCCACATTCGGCCCCATGGCATGCATTAGCAAGAAATTCCTCGGGTTTGCCCTCTGCCCTTCATGGTTGGCTACCCTCGCCGCCATAGGGACAGCAGAGACGCCAGCAGCTCCCAATATGGGGTTAAATGGGTGCTTGGAAAGGAGGCTCATCAATTTCCCCATGAGCACGCCGCCAGCAGTGCCCCCACAGAAAGCAACCAGTCCGAGTCCCAAGACCATCAAAGTCTCCTTCTTCATCACGAGCTCAGCGGGCAAGGAGGCACCAATACATAGCATTAAGATTATGGTTATTATGTTTGTAAATGATGTCTGTGCCGTCTCGGAAAGTCTATCAACCACTCCACTCTCCCGAAGGAGATTGCCAACCGCAAACATTCCCACCAGTGGTGCAGCTCGGGGGACAAGTAGGCCGACTACCAGTAGAAGCATGATGGGGAAGACTATCCGCTCTAATTTGGAAACCTCCCTGAGTTGAGACTCCATGTGAGTCTCTCGCTCTTTTCTTGTGGTAAGTGCTCTAATTATCGGCGGCTGGATTATTGACACCATCGCCATATACGAATAAGCCGCCACTGCGGTAATTCCCATAAGCTCCGGGGCTAATATCGCCGTAGTGTAGATGGTGGTAGGGCCATCAGCGCCACCAATGATGGCGATGGCACATGCTTCCTTCAACCCAAAGTCGGCGATCCCCCAAAAACCCAGTGCCAGGGCACCGGCAAAGGCAATGAAGATACCAATCTGTGCCGCAGCACCAAGAAGAAACCCCTTGGGATCTGCTAACAGGGGACCAAAATCGGTCATCGCACCGAGTCCGAGGAATATGAGTTGGGGTAGAACCGTGAAGTGAAAAATGCCATAATATCGGAGGATGCCTAGGAGTCCTGCCTGTCCTGCGCCCAAACTAGAATTCGGTTCGACAAGCAGCCCTGTGAGGGGCAAGTTTGCCAATATCATGCCCGCCCCTATAGGTAGAAGCTCATATGGTTCCCGTCTTTTGGCGATGGCTAGGTAGATAAATGTCAGTCCAACGCAAATCAGTATCAAATGCCCCCAAGTTAGGGCGAAAAATCCTAGTTGATATGGTAGTTCCAAATCTAGTCTCCTCTCTTGTCTGTGTCGCCCTTCCCCATCCCAGTGGATTTGCGCCGCTTGTCAATTCTGGAAAGAACCATCCCTGAGAGCCTAACTAGAACAGTAAGCAAGGTTAATATGACAAAAACGGTAAGGATGCCATAAATTGCCACCTCTCCAGCCTGGTTCCAAGTCCACATTTGATTCTCCAAACCCTCCTGCCTAAATAGGTTAGCCGCCCGCAACCTATAACGGGACTTTATAGGTGCTCTGGCGAAACGCTAGAATACATCTGGTCAAACCAAATTTGAATCGCTTGAGTTATCGCATCCATGAAAAAAGCCGACAGGCAGATGTCCATAACATGGGACATCTACATATCGGCCTACTTTTCGGCTGGCCTCCTTCCCACTATGAGAAGGTTGCCCTCTGCCTCGTCTGCCAATCTCTCAGCGCCTTACCGTAGCCGAATCTTTGGTCAACTCCCGGAGACGCCTCTGCTCTTTGACTAGCCTACATAATTCACCTATCTTGATCCCCGTTGCTGGGGTCCGATGATTTTCTCCAAGTCCTTGTCTAAAGTGAAAGCAATGAGACGCTCACCCGTTCTTGTGCTTATGTCAGCATGAAGGGCAAGCACTCTGCTGCCGGTGATCTCTGCAATGATTTCTTCCAATTTGGTCCTTGCACCTTCGAACAGCTGGGCTCGCATCCCCTTTATCAATGCTACGCCGTCTGAATCTTTCGCCAGTTGCCGCTCTGCTGGGGTTAGGACTCCTTTGAGATGAATGATGATGCTGTTATCAAGAATACGGGTCTTTGCCTCGAGAGGCCCGCGACCGAAATAATCCTGTTCCAGCTTTACTATTGCCCTGCTAATCTCGGCTTCTATTTGCCCTTTTGTTCCTTTAAGCATCGCCGACTATTTCCTTCACAAGCTCCCAAACAACGACAACTGTGTCCTTGTTCTTACTTCCCTGGTGGGAAGTATAACACAACAACACCTTTTGCAGCAAGTTGGTGTACTCGTTTTGGCTAGAGGCTTTGAGTTACCTCATTCCTTCCTTTCACTTTCGGTCTTGAGCTTCCCAGAATTGGCATTCTTCACCTTTATCAGAGGCAACGGCTTCTACTCTAAAGATGTTGATACAGCCATGTTCATTGAACTCTTGCCGGTAAGAAGTACCTTTCTGTAATTCATCAAGATATCTGGCTAATTCTGAGTTAGTGCATTTTACACCTTCCTCTGGACCCGATATGCCAGGCCCGAAGGCAAACCCCTTGGCGAATTTGCAAGTTGCACATATTTGGTCCATCTTATCTCTCCTTTCGTTTATTTACCCGAGGCCGTTCAAATCCGCATGACCTACACCTATAGAAATCGGTCTTCTTTTGGCTGTGCCTATCGAGGGCGAGCTTAATGTGCCTCTGGAAGCTTGGACTACGTGGGTTGCACTAAATTGGTGGAACAAACCCTTCATGAGAAGAACAGACATACGGGCAAGCCTTGCCGCGCTGTCCCTCGCTCCTAGCCGGTAATCATCACGGCAAAGACCATGAGAAGTATTTTCCTCCACTTACAGCCCTTATGCCGTCTATGAGCTCTGCACTTGCTGCCCTCT
>JACNFS010000198.1 GCA_014384515.1 Dehalococcoidia bacterium
GTAGGCCACGGCTTCTTCACCGAAGCGCTGGAGGAAGCCAGCAAAGCAGTCCTTGCCTTCCTGGGGCGACACCGCCGCTCTGCCTAGGCAATGTAGAAGTGAGGGCAGAAGCCCTCCCGACCTGCGGAAGACCAAAAGTAGCGCGACCTTTTAAGGTCGCCGTGGGAGGTCTGGGTGAGGCCAAAGGGTGGCCTTGCATCCCGGGCTCAGGCGAGGCTGAAGCCTCGCACTACATGCTTGTTCTGTAGCGGAGGCGTCTGGGGCTGTCATTGCAAGCCCTTCGCTTCGTGTCATTCTGAGGGGAGCGAAGAATCTCACAGCTCAGGGTGAACTCCGCGAAGCAATCCTGGGAGACGAGGGGAACCGCAAACGTGGGGATCGGTCCTTCGTGGAATATATTCGGCCCGGTGGATTCTCCGGTCGCCGGGCTCCCTGACAATGACAGAGGGGAAACGCTCAGGACAAGCTCTGAAGGTCTGTGCTTACGCATGGTTGACGTGTCGGGTTCACGCTGTTAGAATCGGAACGAATGGGGAGCCTTCCCCCGGTAACTGGTTCCGCTATTTCGGCTCTAAATAGACTGCAATAAAGGAGGGAAAATACATGGTGTGGTATGTTTATCTGGCCTACTTCGTTGCCGGCCTATTTCTAGCCAACGGAGTACCCCACTTCGTGAATGGCATATCCGGCAGGAGATTTCAAAGTCCATTCGCTAAACCTCCCGGTGTCGGAGAATCCTCTCCCCTGGTGAATGTCATCTGGGGGCTGGTCAACTTCGTCATTGGCTTTGTGCTCGTCCGCGGCGTTGGGGATTTCCGTTGTGGCTTCACCCTCGACATCCTCATGGTTGGACTGGGTGCTGTCGTCGCCGCAGTCGGGTTGGCGTGGTATTTTGGGCGCGTGCGCGGCAGCTGATTTCCCTTGGTGTTGATGGCCTGATAGTGGGGCCTTTTGAAGAACTGAGCCCAATGGGCCCAACTATAGGCAACCGGTTGGAGGGCGGATGACAGTTGACAAAGAGATCATTCAAGAAATCGTTGAATCTGTAGAGATATGCCTTGCCCCGGATGGTAAAGAATATTCTGTTACTGGCAGGAAGGCAGTGAATTCGATCGCCCAGGCGAGAGGAATCTCAGGCAGAGAGGTAGAGGTCGCGGCGCTGGAACAGGGTATTATCCCTCGGTGTTATCTCCGAAATATCGGCGCCATTGGTTTGGACGGGCAGATAAAGCTATTGCAGTCATCTGTAGCTGTAGTGGGGGCAGGGGGGTTGGGTGGCACTATAATTCAACTTCTGGCCAGGCACGGGATAGGGCATATCATCGTTATTGATAACGACCGTTTTGCTGAAGAGGATTTGAATAGGCAGTCGCTGTCTACAGAAGAGGACCTGGGTGAGCATAAGGCTATCATTGCGGCGAGAAGAGTTAGGCAGATAAATTCAGCGATTACTGTCACGCCATACGTGGGGAAGCTTACCAAGCGGAATGCCCATAAGCTGCTCAAGGATGCCAGAGTAGTGGCTGATGGATTAGATAACCTACCCTCACGTTTTGCAGTCGAAGAAGTTTGCCGGGACTTGGGGATTCCTTTCGTGTACGGAACGATTGCTGGCTTCAGCGGGCAGCTAATGACTATCTTCCCGGAAGATGTGGGGCTCTCCTCTGTTTATGGCCCGTCTGACAGTCTCCCTGAGCGGGGCGTGGAAGTGAAGACCGGTACTCCTTCTGCCACACCGGCAATGATTGCTGCCTGGCAGGTTCAGGAGGTAATCAAGGTCATTACCGGAATTGGTAAGCCTCTGCGTAACCGTCTTCTTATTCTGGATGCTGGGGAAGGGGTTGTTGACACAATTGAATTGGGCAGGTAGCTAAGATGGCATCAATCACAGTACGGTTCTATAGCATCTACTGCCTTTATCTGGGCATAGATCGTCTGTCTTTGGAGGCGGATGACTTGGGGGACGCTCTGGCTCAAATGGAGGAGAGGTTTGGTTCTCGACTTCGGGAACAACTCCAAATGCGTGGAATTGAACTGGACCAGAAGATGCAGGATTTTTCGCTTATCCTGCTTAACGGTATCAATATTCGCAACCTGGGCGAGACTAAATTGCGAGAAGGGAGTGTTCTGCACATTTTCCCTCCTTCCGCTGGCGGATAGGGGTCAGAGTATGTGTGACTTTGAACACCATTCTCGCGTTTGGAGTATTTCGTAATATCGTACGTCATCGAAAGAAAAAAGTGAAGGGAGTCCAATATGGAGAGTACGGCGCAGGATAGTGATGTCAAAATAAAGAGGCTTGAACTCGGGCCCTTCGGTACGAATGCCTACATAGTAGTATGCCAGGCTACTGGAGACAGCATTTTGGTGGATGCACCCGCTGAAGCCGGTGAGATCTTGCGACAATTGGATGGCACCAACCCTAGATACATAGTGATAAGCCACAGCCATTTCGACCATATTCAGGCGCTTGATGAGGTAAAATCCGAACTCAAGATTCCGGTAGCGGTTCACCCTCTTGATGCTGCAAACCTACCATCTCCTCCAGATGTTGAGCTCGCTGATGGGGATACTGTAAATGTGGGACAGCTCAAGATCAGGGTATTATACACACCGGGGCATACTCCGGGAGGGCTAAGCTTCTTGGTGGGCAAGTATCTGATATCAGGAGACACCATCTTCCCAGGTGGCCCGGGGAAAACCGGAACACCGGCTGACTTTAAGCAAATAGTAGACTCCATAGTCACCAAGATTTTTGTCTTGCCTGATGATACCGAGGTATATCCCGGGCATGGTGACCCCACGGTGTTAGGAAAAGAAAAGAAGGAATTTGCTGTCTTCGCTTCGAGGTCTCACGACCCGAACCTGTGCGGAGATGTGCTCTGGCTGTCATCGTAGACAGCCTACCACCATATCTCGACCCGGTGAAAAGCCTCTGCCAGTGAGAAGCTTTGCCCCTCAGCCAGTGTCTCATGCCTTTTCCTGATGAAGTCGAGCCATTCGGGGGGAAAGTGGTCAATCTGGCTGTGGTGACAGCGCAAGGCTGCCATCTTCACCTCAAAGGTATCGGTAATATCGGTGAAATAATTTGGCTGTTCAGCCCCCCACAGGAGAACCTCCTTAACCTTGTGAGGCTTGAGACCCAATTCGACCAGGTCAGGATAGGCCAGGTGATCCCGAGCATAAGGGAAGATGGCATCCAACACAACCTGACCAGCGATGCGGTGGTCGCGGTGCCAGATGTAACGTCGATAGGGGTCGCTGGTAGCTACAATTTCCGGCTGGTGCATTCTGAGCAGGCGGACAATCTCCTTGCGGAACTCAGGGGTATCCTCCAGAGTCTGGTCCTCATGTCGCAGGAAAATGACCTCGCTTACGCCCAGCAACTTGGCGGCGGCCAGTTGTTCCTTCTCCCGAATCTTGGCCAGTGTCTCAGGCTTCATTTCGGGGTCATTACTACCTTTGTTGCCGTTAGTGCATACCACATATATCACCTGTTTGCTTTCACGTACCCATCTGGGAACGGTCCCGGCGACGCCATATTCAGCATCATCGGGGTGAGGTGTAATCACCATTGCGTAGCAAGTTTTTGTCATATCTCCAAGGCTCCACTGTGCGGTACCGACGTGGATTGTATGATAATACGTGCCCTGATACAATTGCAATCTAGCCCCCCCATCTAACCTCTCCCTCGAAGGGAGAGGAGTGAGGCGAGGGTGCAAAGAAGCAACCACAGAGATTGCCACGCTTCTCTCGCAATGACATTGGTAGGTACGTCAT
>JACNFS010000200.1 GCA_014384515.1 Dehalococcoidia bacterium
GCTCCTGTTCTTTAGTACCAAATCCTTTATCATTTGTAGTCTCCCCCTTTCTTGTTGAGGCAGCACCATGTTAGCTATTCCTATTCTTGCTTTGTGAGGTCACGTAAACTTTTCCGAAGGGGTAATGAGCCGAAACATTATTGATACCGCTCACTGTTTGAATCGCAAAAGAGCCCTACCATACTGGTTTTGACAGCAGCCTTATGAGTCGAGTGATTCTTTGCGTCGTAGCTTGCGATAGTATGACTTGGATAGATATAAAGCGGCTGCTGGGTTATGGCCGAAGACTCTGTCTTTGGCTATTAGGACAGTGGTAGGGGCGTGAGCATACTTGAAGAAAAGTGAATCATGACCAACGCAGAGCCCTACAAGTATGTTGAACTCTACACCTTCGTCATTCAAAATTGCAGCCTGACTTATGGGGCTGCACATTGTTTCCCAGGTGCCGGGACCGCTTATCTTTTGCTCTTCCTCTATGCCGATTAGCTCTTTTGGTGGGCCTCCCGCTTTACAACAAACGGAAACGACATCAAAGCCCCGGTTCTCCAGGATTGTGGTCAGAGTTTCAGCCTCATCCCTTAAACCGAGGCAGAAGGCAACACCAAGCTTCCTATACCCCATTTTCTTAGCGAATTGTGCTATCTCCTCTACCCTGGGGTGACGTGGAGTCTTGCCCTCCGGCAGGTCCATATAGCCCTCAAACTCCTGAATAGAGGCTTGTCGGGCGAACTCCTTCACTTCTGGCTTGTCATATTCGGCCAGAGCTTGCTTAATAACGTCCCGCTTAGTTATGGTAGGGCAATTTGATGCTCCTTTGTTACTGTGTTCGGTCCAGCATACTACCTTAGTACACTTGGCGCACTCGACCTTCTCAGTCATAAGCTGCTTCCTCCGGCATATTCTAGTTGATGCTTAATCGGCATCTCAAAGTATAGCAGAAAGCCCTGAGCTGTAGGTATGAAGACTCGGGATTTGGAGGGCTGCATCAACAAATTGTGGAAAGGCAATTTGAACTTCTTGCAGGCAAAGCGCAGAACGAGTAGAGACACAGTCTATTCTAATTGAATAATGAGCCTGAATGATAGAGGGAAACCAATTTACCGCTATAGCATTCGGTCTGCTGGCTATTGTCTTTGCCCTCGCTGCGTACAGGGACATTTCTCAGGGCTAAAGTCAACAAGAGGGTGGCGGCCTATCAAAGCTTGTAAGCGGCCTAATTTGGCTGTGCAGTCTGGGTATGGTATCTGAGTTGAGCCTTCATCGGTGAAGACGCTGCCTGGTAAATGTTTGCCTTCATCTGTTCTCGCCTTTCGCTTGTCCCTCAAGGAGTCTAAGGGATATGCCATCCGTATCGGTCGTTGTGCTTTGGTGATGTCCGCGCTAAGCGCAGAGAGGGTCATTTCGGCCGGTAGCCTAAAAAGGTGCACCTTCGCCTTGGACTCTGATAAACCAGTTGATGCTTTGGAATCTAGCCTTCAGTGGGGCTGGTGAACCCAAATAGGACGCACCTGAGCGCGTCTCACCCTCACTTTCTTCATAATATAGGCCAATAAAATTCTTAGCAGGCGGCTCATCACTGTGTGTAACTACTTCGACGTGGAAGTCATCGTCAACACGTATGTCGGGGACGGGTATTTCTATAGAACCTTTGAAACCCATGAATAAGCGCCAGGGGAAGTCTTGTGACCACAGTTGTCGGGTCTTGCCGTCGTCCCAAATCCTTACTGTAAAATCCCTCTCGTCCCAATCTGCGAAGTCTTCGACTTCAGCGTATCCCTCTACCTTAATTCTGCGAATCTTGAAAGGCTTTGCGGGGGGCGTAAAGTGAACTATGTGCCCGAATTCTCCGGCGAGGTAGATAGACCAAAGGCCAACTGACTTTCCCTTATCGTATTGGATTGTGTAGGGACACCAGTCGTAGACAGTCATTACTGCCCTTGATTCTCCGATGGCTAACTCATAATCACCGGCGGATGTGGTGGTTACCTGAAAGCTTACCTCTTTGCTCCGCCCGGGCTCCAGTGAAAGATTGTTCCTGCCCGCCTCGTCTCCATCGACGATGAGGACTGCTGTATAGGTGCTAGTTATACCTCCGGTGTTTGTGACACTGGCGGTGACAGTGGCTGTATCGTCACTCAGTACCGTGCTCGGTGTGAAGGTGAGGGGCCCAACCTCAAATTCCGCAGGCCGCTGCTCGGCAGGTTGCCCTGCTGCCGGTGGCTCTTCCACAGGCTGCTCAGGTTGTACGCACGTTGGCAGGCTGAAGACAATTGCAGTTAGCGCCGCAGTCGCCAGTAAGCGTCGGAAAAGATACTGCATTCTTCTTGTCATTGTGTCCGTTTCCTCCTCTCCACGACATTCCTAAGTGCATACTGGGCTACTTCTTGATGCCCCATTGTTAACTATTCGGGCTGGATTTGGCTGTCGGCTACACTACCGTATTATGTATTCCTCTCGTAGTTTTTCTATCTGTGCTATTGACGACTTTGCGATCTCAACCCAGACAGGGTCGCTTGATAACTCGATTACCTTCTCGAAGTCAGCAATGGCCAAGTCATACTGTGCTGTCCTCCTGTAGGCCCAGCCCCGATTGCTATAGGCCACAGAGAGCTCGGGGTCAAGCTGTATTGCCTTGCCTAGGTCCGCGATGGCTAGACGCCATTGCAAGGTATTGTTGTAGGCCCAGCCCCGATTGCTATAGGCCATAGCGAACTTGGGGTCAAGCTCGATAGCCTCGCTCAGGTCGGCGATGGCTAGATTCCATTGCCGCTTCTCGCCGTAGGCCCAGCCCCGATTGTTATAGGCCATAGCGAACTTGGGGTCAAGCTCGATGGCCTCGCTTAGGTCGGGGATGGCTAGATTCCACTGCTCCTTCTCGCCATAGGCCCAGCCCCGATTGTTATAGGCCATAGCTAGCTCGCGGTCAAGCTGGATCGCCTTGCCTAGATCAGCGATGGCCAGGTCCCAGTTTTCTTTTTTGCAGTAGTCAGAGCCCCGAGTATTATAGACTTCAGCTAATCTCGAGTTAGCGTCAACTTCTGGGTCAAGCTCGATTGCTGTCGTATAGTCGGCAATAGCCAGGTCGTAGCTGCCCATTCGGAAGTGACTGGCGCCCCGATTGGTATAAGCCTCAGCCAATGCGGAGTTGACCTCAATTGCTGGGTCAAGTTGAGTCGCCTTGTTCAGGTCAGCAATCGCCTTATCATAGTATCCACCTTTGGTGTATACGTTGGCACGATTGGCATAGGCGTTAGCCAATTTCGAGTTAATCTCAATTGTTGGGTCAAGCTCAAGTGCCTTGTCATACTCGGCAATAGCCTCGTCCCATTCCTCCTGTTGATAGTACGCATCACCCTGGTTTAGGTGCTCCAGCGCTGGATTGGCACAGGCAAACATCAAAAGTGCTGCCAGTAGAGGTAGAATAGCCCGAACTCTATTTCTCACAATTGGCCTCCTGCAAGCTGGTAGCGCCTCTGGTCACTCCTATTGTACAAGCTCAACCCTGCTGTTAGACCACCACTCGGTGGTGGCCCGCCTTGCTGCCAGCAACCCTGGACTGTCTTGCAAATGAACTCCACTGCCTCGCTGCCCAACCTGCCGATATCGCTGTGAAACGTGTTACCGCTCCGGACTTGATCCACGATGCGTATGACTCTCCACACTGATAGTCGTCTGCGTGCTGGCACTCGCTATTCTATCATGTTTGTTAGCTTGTTTGTACAGGAGATATGTTTCAATGCTCCGCTCGTGTGAAACTAACGGTTGTCAGCATTGC
>JACNFS010000155.1 GCA_014384515.1 Dehalococcoidia bacterium
TGAAGGACCTCCAAGTGAAAAGCGTCATCACCCTCTCCCCACACTCGTACAATGTCATGAAGAACGAATACCCTGAGCTTGGCGCTGATTTCGAGGTGCTCCACTACACTCAGTTCCTCCGACACCTTATCAACAACAAGAAACTGAAACCGACAGCGGGCTTCAAGGCACGAGTTACCTATCACGACCCGTGTTTCCTGGGCAGATATAATGACGAGTACGATGCGCCCAGGGAGGTTTTGGCTTCCATTTCCGGCATTGACTTGGTAGAGATGCACAGGACAAGAGATAATTCCTTCTGCTGTGGCGGTGGTGGAGGCAACTTCTACACCGACTTAATAGCTGGTAAGGAGAACAGTCCCAGCCGGATCAGGGTTAGAGAGGCCCACGAGACTGGAGCGCAAGTGCTTGCCGTGGCCTGTCCTGTCTGCATAACCATGCTCGAAGACGCCATCAAAGCAGAAGAGCTAGAAGGCAAACTGGCAGTGAAGGATATCGCCGAAATAGTGAGGGAAGCCTGCTGACAGCCGGTTTCACGACTCCAGCTTGATTCAATGACCGAAGGAGAAGGAGGGCGAATGTGAGCGCGCAAGCCAAGACCAACAAACTCACAGACAAGGTGGCCATCATAACTGGCGGGGGCAGTGGTATCGGAGCGGCTACATCTCGGCTCTTCGCCAAAGAGGGCGCCAAGGTAGTCGTCACCGACATAGATGAAGCGGCAGCCGAAGGAGTTGCCAAGGGACTCGAGCAAGACGGAGGTCAAGCACTAGCAGCTAAGGTAGACGTAACGTGCAAAGAAGAAATCGATAACACCGTGCGTGACGTCTTAGCACGCTGGGGAAAGATCGACATATTGGTCAACTGTGCCGGCACCGGTGACATAGGGTGGTTCATCGAAAGTGATGAAACGACGTGGGATAGAATAATTGCGGTTAATCTCAAAGGGACTATGCTTTTTACCCATGCTGTGCTGCCAAGCATGGTAGAGCATAAGTACGGG
Organism: Dehalococcoidia bacterium; assembly: GCA_014384515.1. GTDB lineage: Bacteria > Chloroflexota > Dehalococcoidia > GIF9 > UBA5629 > JACNFS01. The sequence goes on from JACNFS010000155.1 coordinate 1,004, forward strand.
AAAATCATCAATATTGCCTCCATAGCCGGGAAAACGGGGGCTGGGATGCAGGTTCCTTATTCGGCGTCTAAAGCAGGAGTAAGTGGTTTTACCAAGGCGTTGGCGAGGGAAGTAGCACGCCATCGAATAAACGTCAATGACATTTGTCCCGGGCCAATTGATACTCCCATGTATGGCCAGATAGGTGACCTGGACCCAGAATTGCAGAAGAAGTACGTACGGGGGGTAGCCCAGAGAAGGATGGGTAGACCTGAGGAGTTGGCAGCGGCGGTACTCTTCCTGGCCTCGGACGAGTGTGAATTCATCACTGGTCACTCACTGGTCGTGGATGGCGGGTCGACCATGATTTAGTGCTGGGATCAGCCCCTCGCCCTCAAAGGCCCCGTTTGCAAGTGCCTGATTCTGTCCTCGGGGCCAAGATGGATGAAGAATCCTTCTTTTCGTGAACACAATTTGTTCAGCCGCCATTTCACCAATGCAGGTTTGTTTAAGGCACCGGCAAACGGCCTATGGCATCCTCAACAAGACTGCCCAGGTAAAGCATGCCTTCATGCTCCTGAACACTGGTTATCTGAGCATACGACGCCGACGGATCTTGCAGATTATGGATGACGCGACCATCCACATCCAGACCTAATATGAACCCGTAGTTTTCCGCAGCAGGCAGCATAGCCTCGGGCAAGCGCATGATAATCTTTCTCAGGAACGGCTGCGGGAGCAAGGCATCCACATCGGGCTTGCGAGGCGAGACGAGCGCCAGCCAGAAAGTGTCTTTCCCATTGCAAGAGATGCCATCGGGAAAACCGGGCAAATTGTCTATAAAGACCTCCGATTCACCTTGTCGAGGTCCGGTGAGCCAGTAGCGCTGTACCCGATATGTGCCAGTCTCCACAACCAGTACAAAAGACTGGTCCGGGCTGACGGCAACGCCATTGGCAAAGTAAAGGTTATCGAGCACCAGCCGCGTAGCCTTGGTAGTGGGATCGTAGGCGAGCAAGCGGCCATTTGGCCGATGCTCCATCAGGTCTGCTGTGTACCCCCCAAGACCGAACTTAAACGAAGCGTCGCTGAAATAGATGTTTCCATCGGTGGCAATGTCGACGTCATCCGTGCACCGGAACGGCACGCCGCCCTGCTCGGTGCTCAGAACGGTTATCGAACCGTCCGGGGCAATTGACAGCAGCCCCTTGAGGGCATCGCCGACCACCAGATTGCCGGCGGCATCGAAATGAAGCCCCAGTGGGCGCCCCCCTGTGTCGGCAAAGACCTCCGGTTGGCTACCATCCGGCTGAAAGCGCATGATACGGCCATCCTCCATGCCGCTATAAATTCGGCCCTGCTCGTCCACAGCAACATCTTCCGGCCCAACACCTACCCCCGTTCCCAGCCGTTCCACCGAGGCCAGGCGGGTGTTGGGTTCATAGACCCCTGTTAGCGCCGGTGCCTCCGGCGGCGTCCAGGCGGCCGGGTCAATAGCAACCGGCCAAAATAGCAGATAAATCAGGAGCAACCCCACTATCGCTCCGAGGCCAATTAAAACCTTATGCCACGTCTTCATGATGTCCCTCCTTGTCTGTCGTTAGATGCCACTTTCGGCACAACCGCCGTGCAGGCGAACTCCCCATTCGCCCAAGCCTAGTTGACCTATTCAAAACTAGCATCATTTGTGGCGGCTGTCAACCAGACCACAACCTAAACCTTTTCCCTTACTAGTCCGTTCTTATATAATAGACACCAGGTAGGCAGAGGTTATCTGGTGTCAAGCGAAGAAAACCTGGTCCGTCAGGCGATAGATGGTAATCAATCAGCCTTTACTCAGCTTTACGATGAGCACTTCGATAGAATATATCGGTATATTTATTTCAGAGTGAATAGCCGCGCTGAGGCGGAGGATTTAACTCAGGAGGTGTTTCTCAAAGCCTTACAGGCAATCGGCTCCTACAAATGGCCGGATGTGCCATTCGCATCCTGGCTATTTCGTATTGCCCATAATCAAGTGATTGACCATTCAAGGAAACAATCAAAGCAGAAAAGGGCGCCTTTGGAGGAAGCAGCTGCAGTTAGTATGGAAGACCCGGTGGCTATGACCGAGCAGAACGTGGTCACCTTTAGTCCGAGCCACATAGTAACCGAGGCGTTCCAAAGCTTTTATGCATTCGTCTCCGGAGATTACCGGCAGCTTCGGCATCAGGCAGCCACTTCGATTTGCTCAATGGTGTACTCCTCACTTAGCGTCCACCCCTCCTCCTCCATACACTCAAGACACAGCTCAGCGGCTTCTTTGATGTTCTTCAGTGCTTCGTCTACCGTCTTGCCTTGTGAAATACAACCAGGAATGATGGGCACCTGAGCCACAAAGTATCCGGCTTCTCCGGGTATGAGAACTACGGGTAACTTCATAACCAAAGTCTACCCCATCCCCTATTGATAATCAACTGAGAAGTAATACCAACATTCTCTAAGCTAAGGAACGGTGCAGTATTGGACAAGGCTGAGCTGGAGTATTCAAGAAGCCGGACAGAGCTACGCTGGCTCTCGGCTTCATCTAGAGCTTTGCTGTAGAAGCCGTGTTTCCTAACGTTTTGGGTGCCTTTGGGGGCTCCGCGTTTTGCCATCGGTCGTTGCTTTGACGAGGGCGTAAGAAGCCAAGGCCACGCCGGTTCTTGCTCAGACCCGGGCACCCACCTTTTCCAGATACTCCCTGTACTCCGCGAGTTTGATCAGAACCCTGGCGGCTTGTCTGCCAGAAGGATAAGCATAGTGCGAGCCAC
>JACNFS010000117.1 GCA_014384515.1 Dehalococcoidia bacterium
TATCGTGATAACGCGTCCAACCACTGGTACCTGAACGAAATATGTGAGTAGAACCTAAATGTGGGAATGAAGCACCGCGCGATTGATGGTTTTTGACGCTGTCATCATTATTAATTAAAAGGAGGCTTGTCGAATGATGCACGTGATAAAAGATACCGTCCAATGTTCCAGATGCGGCTGTATTGCACTTCCTGATGCTACCAAATGTCCCAAGTGTGGTGTAGCCTATGACGGCAATGGGGCAAAACAGATGATTGACACTATTAGGTGTTTTTCAAGTCCTAGCATAGAGGAACCGAGGATGGAAAAAGACGGCGATGTTCGGGTAATTCGAGCCTACTACCAGCTCACCTGTCCTCGCCATGGCAAGATTCATGTTAAGGCTACGGTAATTGGCTCCCCCATTAAGTGCCCCTTTTGCCAATAGATATAGTGCAGACAAGCAAAGCCTAATTAAGCAGGTCTGCAGAGACCGATACTGCGCTGCTTCTGCACTGGCCAACTTCAGCGCTACTCGCAATGATAATACAAAGAAATCGGGGTGAGAGGATTCGAACCTCCGACCTCATGGTCCCAAACCATGCGCGCTAGCCACTGCGCCACACCCCGTAGCACAAAAAGTATAGTTCGTTAACCTAACCCAGTCAAGAAATTACGGAGCAAGCCTTTGGCTCATAGAACGACAGCTATCAGCAATCTCCAGTTACTTTCTTCTTAAGCTTGGCATACTCGGCATTTACCCTGTCTTGGATATCAGCTATTGTCTCTGATGACAGGTGTCTGAATCTTCCTTGCAGCTTGATGTAATCTTCCACAGGACGCAGTTGAGGAGGATCAACGTTCAGCTTGTACTTACCGTTTTCTATTTCATAAAGAGGGAAAATCCCTGTTCTGATCGCCAATCGCCCCAGGCTTATGGTTGTATCCGTTGGAGTACGCCAGCCAGTGGGACACACGGACAAGATGTGGATATAGGCTGGACCATCAATCTTCGCGGCCTTCTCGACTTTGTTCATGAGGTCGAAAGGATAACTTGGGCAGGCGGTGGCTACGTAAGGAATATCGTGAGCAGCAGCAATAGCCGGCACATTTTTTTTCCATGTAGTTTGTCCAATGCTTACCTTGCCGGCAGGTGACGTGGTAGTGGAAGCCCCGAAAGGGGTAGCACTTGAACGCTGAATCCCGGTATTCATATAGGCTTCATTATCATAACAGATGTAGATCAATTCGTGTCCCCTCTCCAGAGCACCTGACAAGGCTTGGAGACCGATATCCGCGGTGGCACCATCACCAGCCATAGCCACCACTTTAGTTCTCTTGGAGTATTTTCCCTTGCGGCTTAAGGCTTTTATCCCAGCTTCTATCCCCGAAGCCACAGCTGCAGTATTCTCAAACAGGGTATGAATCCAAGGTACTTTCCAAGAAGTATAGGGAAGTTGAGAAGAGATAATCTCTATGCAACCGGTAGCAGTGACTATAATTACATCTCTGCCCAAAACCTTGCATGCAAGTCTGACAGCCAGTGCCTCTCCACATCCTAAACAGGCGCGGTGCCCCGGAGCCAAATATTCTTCTGTGGTTATAGACTGTTTACCAATGGTAATTGAGCTCTCCACTACTCTCTCACCTCAATCATCTCAAGTTCGTCAAGACGGCCTTGGCTCGCTTTATCCATCCCACGGCGGATTAAATCTTCAAAAGCTGCGACAGAAATATCTCTGCCGCCAAGACCGCCGACAAAGCTGACGACTTCTGGCTTTCTCCTTAGAGGATAGAGGGCCGCTTGAACCTCTGAACAGACTGGTCCGGTAGGACCACCAAAAGATAAGGCGCGATCAAGAACAATGAGCAACTGAGTTCGGGTTACTGCCTTGCGCAATTCATCGAAGGGGAAAGGCCGCCACAAACGCAGCCTTATCAATCCTACCTTTTGTCCTTTCTCCTGCATTTCATCTATAGCCATCATGGCAGTCTCACTAAAGCTGCCCATAGTCAATAATAATACATCAGCATTTTCTACCTTGTACCCTTCCACGGGAGAATAATGACGCCCGGTAAGTTCGCCAAACTTCTGCCAGACTTGCAGAATTACCTTCTTGGAAGCCCTCAGGGCTACGTCTTGTGCTTTCTTGGCTTCTGTGTAAATGAAGGGAGGACCAAATCCCCCCATAGTCAATGGATTGTCTGGATCAAGGGCATAGGGATGGTGATATTGTGGTAGAAACTTGTCCACCTCCTCTTGCTCAAGGAGATACAAAGGTTCTATCATATGAGAAAGGTGAAACCCATCGAGGTGGACCATTGTTGGGAAAAGAACCATTGGGTCTTCAGCGATACGGAAGGCACACAAAAGTAGGTCGAAAACTTGCTGAACACTTTCGGCGAATATTTGAATCCAACCACAATCGCGAGTTGCCATAACATCAGAATGGTCGCCCCAGACGCTTAATGGGCCAGAAAGCGCTCGATTGGCCACTGTCATAACTACTGGCAGACGCGATGATGAAGCTACGTACAGTACCTCGTGCATCAATTCTAGCCCCTGTCCAGCGGTGGCGGTGAAGGTTCTGGCACCAACAGCCGAGGCACCAAGGCAAGCACTCATTGCTGAGTGCTCTGATTCTACGGGCACATAGTTAGCGTCCAACTCCCCGTTAGCTACCAATTCAGCTAGACGTTCGACTATGTGAGTTTGAGGAGTAATAGGATACGCAGCTATCACATCAACATTGGCTAACTTGGCCGCCTCAGCTATGGCAAGAGAGCCCTCCATGCCTATTCTTTGCACTGCTATGTCTCCTCAACCATGGTTATTGCATCTTTCGGGCACTCGTGATCACAAATGCCACATCCTTTGCAGTAATACAGATTGGCCTCAAAGTAACCATCTTCTTTTAGCTCGATGCAACCTTCAGGACAAAATATATAGCATAGACCACACTTGTTACACTTTTGGTAGTCAAATTCAGGATGTTGCGACCTCCAGTCGCCAGTGCGATATTGACTGGCGTTCCCTGCCTCAGCAACAATGAACCCAGGAAGTAATTCCCGCCACGAGGGCAATACCTCTGACGGAAACGTTCTGCGCTGCTCTGAACCCACAGCAACCGGCTCTGCGCTTGCTACTTCGTCAAAGGCTTTGCGGCAGGCATCAATGTTATTCTTAGCTCTGGGCCCGAAGCGTTCGTGTATGGGCTCGACAAGAGATTCTAACTCGACTAGCCCTGCAACCTTTGCTACTGCCCCAAGCATGGTAGTATTAACGATTGGAATTCCAAGAATCTCACGGGCGATGGCGGCAGCATCAATAGCAGCCAACATCCATGGCCCGCCGAATTCAGACGTTATGTCAACTAACCTCTTCGGGGTATTTGTCACCAATATGCCACCTTGCTTAAGTCCTGAGGTGACATCAGTGACATAGAGTAAGCCCGGATCCAAAACTACTACGATGTCAGGATGAGTTACTGCAGCTCTGACCCGAATAGGACTGTCCCTATTGATGCGATTGAAAGCTAGGACCGGGGCTCCCCTTCTCTCTGGACCGAAACTAGGGAAAGCTTGAGCAAACTTTCCCTCATCTATGGCTGCCAGCGCTAGCAGCTCAGCAGATGTTACTGCTCCCTGCCCACCTCTGCCGTGCCAGCGAATCTCAATCGTTTTGTCTTTTTCCGTCAACTTGCCTGGTTTCCTAAAGCACCCCTGGAGGGACTCGAACCCTCGCACCCGGCTCCGGAGGCCGGCGCTCTATCCCCTGAGCTACAGGGGC
>JACNFS010000189.1 GCA_014384515.1 Dehalococcoidia bacterium
CTTCGTGAGCGACAAAGGTCTGCCCCACCGTGTGCGGGCCGTGGATTTCCCCCACCGGCTGGCTGTATCGGCTCTGAATAGCATCGGGAATCTCAGCGCATCCGCTCAACAACATGGCTGACAAAAGCAGGACGATAGAAGCGAGGGTTCTGCTGCGTGTCCTCATTTCGCCGGCAGCACCTCTATCGTCTCTTCAAGCATTACCCTGTCATCAGACATGCGTTGCCCCTGCTCGTCGAACACGGGAATCCTTTGACCTGTCTCCAGCAGGTACATGCCAACCTCGATACGATAGAGCCCCGGCGGCGCATCGGGTTGAACGGCGATGGCATAACTGTCAACCACCACCTCGTTCTCCAGCCAGCGGCTGGTGGGGTAGCTCCCATCGAGGGGCATGCTGTCCTTCTGCCCCCAGAGAAAGCTCCCGCTCGCCAGATTATAGCTTTCACCCAGCAGATGGGTAAAAACCGTGTAATCCCGATCTATCTCCTGCTGTCCTCGCCGCCAAAAAAGGACTAATTTGAGATCATCGCCTGGCTTCACTCGCGTCTTATCTAACTCATAACCTATCAGCGTAGTCAATCCGCTCAAATTCGCTCTCATCCCCTGTGGACGAAAAGGGTGATAAGCTGGCAAGAGACACCTGAAGATAGAGAACAGGTTCAGGAAAAGCATTGAGCAGATCAGGAAGCCCCACAGGACCTTTTGCCAGGGCATCTTTCGAAGGAAAACGCTCAACCCCAACGCCACGAGGACACTTACCGCTGGAAGGATAGGAAACAGGTTTCTTCCCTGCGGAGCAGTGTAAGAGAGGTGATGTATGATAGAACTGATAAGCAGCAACGCTATGCTGAGAAGTAAGATTAGAATAACATGCTTCTGAGATGGCGACAAACTAGCTTCTTTTGGTTTTGGACACAAGAGGAGCCAAAGTAGGCCCAGGCTCCCTCCTATCAACAGAAAGCCGAAAGCGTAATAGATGCTCCTTGGCAGAGGAATACTGAGACTACCGAAATTTCCGATAAAGGACTTGTATATCGCTGGAAAATAGAATTGCCTGAAAAATGGATCGGTGATAGATTTGCGGTCTACACAAGGGTCAATGGAGAAGCGAATCTTTGAGGCCAGGGGGTCGCCATAGAGCACTAGATTTCTATAGTAATACCAACCCGCTACCAGCCCGATTATGAGAAGAAACAGGAGCGATAGTTTGAGTGCTTGCTGCTTGTCCTCACTCCTCACCAGGATTACTACCAGGGCGAGGGGGATGAGGAAAAAGGCAGTGTATTTCGTCAACATTCCCAATCCCACAATCAAACTCAGCTCGACCAAGTGCCTAGAAGTGATTGAGGGTTTTTTCAAGATCTTCACCAAGTAGAAAAACGCCATCGAAGACAGCAATGTAGCCAGGTTATCGTTGTTGACCATCCCGCTCATGAAAGTGAACTGCGGAATAAAAGCGCATATCGCCGCCGCGCCGACAGCCAATGACTCGTTCTCTGGAAAGGCCTCGGCGGCAGTTTTATAGGTGAAAAGCACGGTGAGAGCTCCCATGATCACGAAAATCAGACGCAGCAAATGATTCGCCCGCGCATTTCCCTTGTAGGGGAAGATTTCCTCCGAACCATGGATGAGCCAATTATCTTCCCAATTATCCCAAAAACGGGGGTCTACGTAGAGATCAAATTGATAGGAGTATTGCACTCCCATATCAAATGGGTGCAGGGCACTAAGCACTAGCGCCCCGAGGCAATAATATAGCGGTGGATGAAGCACTATTGAGATCTCCGAGATGTGACCATGATCTTGAACGGTTGGCAGACAATGTCGTTGAGCTATAAACACCATATACTCGAAGTGGCCAATCTCATCAGGGGCCTCGAAAGCGGGAGTGATGAAACTATGGAGCAATGTGATCAAGACGTACAGGATCAGAATGACCACAAGAGGGCGTCTTTTCTCAGCCCAAGCAAATAACCTCTTGGGGGATACTCCTGCCCTGGTGAACCAACGGCACAGCTTTTGGCCAATCTTCAAAACTATCTCCATCGGAGCACTAACCACTGAACTCATGCTGCCCTGATTCTACTATAAAGGCTGGCAAATGTAAAGGGTAGAGGGGCAGGGTTGGGGATTTCCTGGGGAGCGCGGCGAGGCGCACTTCAACTACCCCACATTCTACCACCAAATGATTACGCCTGTGCCGACAAATGTTACGAGTCTGTAACGGTTTTGTCCCCGTTTCTTCACAACTACATCCAAAAAGCCCGCCTGCTTTGCAGCAGACGGGCTTCTGTGCTATGCCATCACTGTTCAGCCTTGGAAAGCGGCGGCAAAACAGAGTACGCCTGGGGTGAACGCGGCACCCCCACCGAGATCACTGGAAGGAAAACCAGGAAATCCAGAGGCAACAGCTCTAGGGCGATAGTATGTGTTCTCCCTGGGGTCTCGGCAACATCTACTTCAAACCTAACAGTGGGAGATAACTGTAGCACCGTAACCGTAGGGTCTTGACTCAACACTGAGCTCGCAGTTCTGACAAGTTCTACTGCTATCGTACTCTGGGTATGGGTAGGATCCGCCACAGCGACGGTAATCGTCCCATCATTCTGATCCCTAATAACAACCGCGGCTTTGTTATGAGCAGTTACATAACCAACCCTGCCGCCAGTATCTGACCAGAAGTTGGCGCCTGTGATTCCCAATTTCGTTTCTTTTACCGCCTGAACGCGGCTGTTGTTGGCCAGAATGATCACATCGGGGTGGGCGCTATACTCACCGACTTCGGGTGCAGGCTTACCAGGCAACACAATATAGCTGTAAGACCCATCGTCAGGGTCTACCCCATGGTCCATCCATACGGTGAGATACTTCCTGGTGTGTTCGAAGTGGAAGTACTCGAATTGTGCGACGGCCTCTGAAACTGTGTTGATTCCGTTTTGGGCAAAAAGCCCCATTCCCAGGTCAAGATTCCAGCCCCTGTCGGCATCTCCCGCCAGTTCATTGACATAGGTGTGAATGGGGTCCCCCCACGCTTCCCCGTCACCGCTGGCATACATGGCATACCGGTCCCCGCTTTTGTCAATCCTCAAGTAGATGGTCGAGCCAAATACGTTATTGGTGCTATGCGTAACTGCCACCCCACCGCTCTCGCTGACCGTTTTCAGAATATGGCCATCCTCGCAGCCGCTGGATAGAACCACGTAGTTGTCATCGTCCCGGTAGATGATAAGCCCCGCTTCCTGGCCCATTTCGGATGGCGAGAAAGTCAGCTTGGTGGTGAAACGAAAGTCCTCTGGGGGCGCCTCCGTCAGAAGGAGATTGCGAGTAGAATTGGTCGTGCCCGCCAGTGTTCCCTGCTGAGTCACGATTTCCAAAGCTGAGCCTGTCCAGGTATAGTGGGTATCATCTTCACGCACCCAGGCCCAGAATGTGCTCTTCTCAGTCCTGTCGAATTCATCATTGCCGGGAACATAGAATGCGGTGTTGATGTCTTCATTCTTTCCGGCTCTTTCTTCTCTGAGGAAATTCAGGTCTGCGCCGCCAGGAAATACATAGCCCCCTGTATCCGTCAGATGAAACCAGTTCACACTGGTCACTTGCTCGCTCCATCCCAGTGTGGAAGGCTGCAGGTTCCCATCCACAACCAGGTCATTATCTCCCTGGGAGTTCAAACTCCTATTCTCGACCACGGTCTCAATCGTGCGCCCGGACGTACTGGTAATGCCTGCTCCCAAGGCTACGATTTCATCATCGAACA
>JACNFS010000043.1 GCA_014384515.1 Dehalococcoidia bacterium
AGAATATCAACAGGCAGGAAGTATATCGCTTCCTTATCAATATGTTGAGCATCTTTATATTCCTCTACGGCCGCATCTCCACATTTCTTGCGCGCGTCCAAAAGCCTCTCAATATCAAGGCCACCTTCATTATATGCAGCGCCGTGCATAGTTGATATTGCTACCACATTAGCCCCTGCCTCAGCCACATAGCGCGCCACGCCACCGCCGACTTTACCGAAACCCTCAATGGCTACAGTAGCTCTTTCAAACTGCATGCCAGCAAACTTACAAGCTGCCTTGGCTGCTACCACCACGCCATAGCCCGTGGCATGATCTTCGAGAGGTTCCCCGTCCTTTTCGCGCTGCGCGAGGCCAGTGCTTCCGGAGAGGACGCCAGCCCCTTCGTAAATGGTAGCAACATCTCGGGCGTCAGTGCCCATGTCAGCCGCTAAAGTTACTCCTGCTGTGAGCAACGGCTTTACTGCATTTCCAAAAGCTCTCAAAATAGCTTGCCTCGGTGCCCCATGAATGCTGGGGTCAGCCCATATGCCTGCTTTGGCACCGCCTATCGGGATATCGAGGATAGCAAATTTATGTGTCATCGCCCTGGCAAGCCACGATATTTCTTCTGTAGTTATGTCCGGTAGCATGCGGGTGCCACCTGCTGACCCGCCCAGCGATGTCGTGTCAACAACAACGACGGCTTTCATTCCGACAGCGGGGTCATAGATATGGACGATTTTCTCGGGGCCGAGTCCGTCAGCTATCTTCATCCACTCAGGCACATTTACCCTCCCCCCTATTCAGGTTTTCGCCTGGCACCATATCTTGTTCCCCGGTTCAGTGGTTCGACAGGACAGTAATGCAGCGATAATGGCTATTCTACTGACTTATGAGTTTCATGCCCTTTTCAAAAGCTGTCATATTGGCCTCAACCTCTTTGGGGAAAGCCTCTCGCAACACGGGCTCCACTGATTTCTTGTCCAGCGGCAGTACGCCGGAGCCGATGAGGGCGCCGACAAGAATTGTGTTGGCAAAGATAGGGCTTCCCATTTTCTGTGCTTCCTCGGTGGCATTTATTGTCCATGTCTCGGCTGACAGCTCCTTGACGGTTTCCATGAGCTTGTCCATATCGGGGTATTCGGCTGCACCAGCGGTGACGTCGATGGAGTATATCGGTCTAGGGTTGACTATGGTGATGACATGTGTGTTGCCGAACTGTCCCAGCATTCGCAAGGTCTCCACTGGCTCCATGCCGAGGATGATGTCAGCGTGGCCGTCGGGAATGAATGGGCTATACTGGGTTTCCTTTGAGATTCTCACGTGGCTCATAACAGGCCCATTTCTTTGGGATGCCCCGTAGGTCTCCCCGATAGTTACTAAATAGCCTTCTTTCACCAAAGCGTTACCAATTATCAAGGATATCATTACGTTGCCCTGCCCGCCAACGCCCGTAATAATCAGGTTAAGCGGATCTTTCACCAGTTCTTTCGTAGTCATGCTGCCTCCTTTATGATGGCGCCTTGTGGACATATGTCCGCACATATGCCGCATCCGGTGCAGATTACCTCGTCTATCTTGGACTTGCCAGTCGTTTTGTCCCATATCAGCCCAGGGCAAAGGAATATCCTGGTGCATAATCTGTCACAGCCGCAGGCCTCTCCTATACACTTATCTGGATCTACGTGTACCTTGTATGGGATCTTCTCCTTCCTGCCTCTTACCAGCTCACATTCTCGTCGCATTACCGCCACCTTAGCACCACCACCCTCAGCCATCATTTCCAGCAGTGTTGCCGTGGTGCCTGTAAGGTCAAACGGGTCGCAAACCTCAACACGTGCTCCCAACGAGCGGCATAAGTCTTCCATACTTACCACTTTTGCTGACTCGCCCATAGCTGTCGTTCCAGTTCCAGGATGAGGTTGGAAGCCGGTCATGGCAGTGGCACCGTTGTCCAAGATGACTAGGATAAAGTCGGACTGATTATAAATGCCATTTATCAGCGCTGGGATAGTGGCATGGTAGAATGTGGAATCACCGACGACAGCAAGGACTGGTTGGTTGAAGCCAAATTGCCCCAACCTCCCCAGCCCGCTGGCCACTCCGGTCCCCGCTCCCATGCAGTGCAATGTCCTCAATTGGAAGAAACCGGCAGGCCCTAGCGCCATAGAGTAGCAGCCAATGTCGCCTGTCACAAAGCCGCTCCGCCCATCCAGCTTAAGCGCGTTCTTGATTGCCCAAAACGTGGCGCGGTGAGGACAGCCAGCACAGAAAGTCAGGCTTCGCTCAGGAACATAACTCTTGGCGGAGTCTTCTGCCTTCTTGCCGTATTCAATGTCGCGGGGTTGGTATGTGAGTTCCATTATGCTAGCTATTGCCTTAATGACCAGGTCCGGGTTCAATTCTCCGTAGGCATTTACGTGTCCCGAACGTTTGCCATAGAAGGTAGGACGAGGGCTCGCAGCTGGTAGGTTGGCGGCCATTTCCATAACGCTGCGCTCAACGAAAGGGTCGATATGCTCTACAAACAGGACTTTCTGTGATTTATTCAGGTGCTTCTCTACAAGTTTCTCTGGTAAAGGCCAAAGGGTCCCCAATTTCAAAATACCTACCTTGTCCTCCAGTTTCAATGCCTTCACCGCGTCCTGAGAGTAGAGCCAACAGCTACCAGAGGTTATGATCAGCAAATCTGCCTCATCTGGCCCAACATACCGGTTGAAGGGCGATGATTCAAACTCTTCCAGCGCCTTGTCCAGCTTCAGATGCAGGAAAGCATGCCGTAGCGGACTGGGGATTGGTATGAATGTAGTCGGCATGACATTTCTTAAATCGTGTATTTGATCGAAATACGCCTTTTGTTCTTTCTTGGGCAGCTCGCCCAGCTTTACGTTGCCTCTGGCATGGGCAATACGAGTTACGCTCCGCAGCATACAAATGGTGCCCGTCTTCTCGGCAAGGTCAAAAAGCCATTTTGTCATATCCTTGGCTTCCTGAAAGTCCCCCGGCTCCACCAGCGGAATATCCAGCCATTTAGCTATGGGGCGCGTATCTTGCTCATTGGTGCTGGATATGGCCGACGGGTCATCGCAGCTTACCAGAATTAATCCCCCCTTACCTATGCCAGTCATGACGAGATTTGCCAGGAAGTCGGAGACGACATTTATGCCATTCTGCTTCATACAGGCGATGGCTCGAATCCCGGCGAACGAAGCGCCAGCCGCCGCTTCCATGGCCACTTTCTCATTCACAGACCACTCCGCGTATATGCCCATTTTCTTGGCTATTGGCGCCAAACTACCCACGATCTCTGAGGACGGCGTCCCCGGATAGGCTGCAGCAAATCCAATCCCCGCCTCCAGTGCGCCGCGGGCAATAGCTTCATTACCGATAAGGAGTTGGTATGTGCCAGGGGCATCTATGTCAATACTTGCCATATTGCTTCCCTCCTTAGCCTGCTATCCACTTCTAGGCCAATAAATTGTCGGCCAAGCTCTGTGATAAACCGACATAGAGCAGGTTGTTCTTGTCGCCACTTCTTTTGACGATTTCGTTTAGTGCCCGTTTCTTCTTGAGCAGCGCTGCCTCCTTGAGGTGAGCGAGGTTCTGCGGGGGCAAATCAGCAGTCTTAAGTTTCCCTTTTGCTTTCGCCATCTTCATAAGCCTGGCACCAGCCTCGGTACGGACAATGACAGTATTCCAACCTTCGATTCCTTCTACCGAGCCAACCGAGATATCGGCAAACTCTGCTGTCATATCCAGGC
>JACNFS010000203.1 GCA_014384515.1 Dehalococcoidia bacterium
GCCAATGCCCGCTTGCTATTCTCGACCACATCGACAGCCGCCTGGCGAGTCTACAGACTATCTGCCTTTCCCTATTTAGGCATTATTTTTCTGGCTATGTGTTCGGATATTTGGTTGACATAGGAGGAATACTGATTCCATGGACGTATTAGAAGCTGCCTTTCATCCCAGGGCCATCGCCGTCGCCGGGGCTTCAGAAACCCCTTTTTCCTTTGGCTACCATTTTGTGCGTCATCTTCTCGACTACCACTATCCCGGCGATATCTACCCGGTCAACCCCGCCCACAAGGTTATCCTTGGCTTGAAAGCTTACCCTGATTTGACCAGCATACCTGGGCCGATTGACTACGTGATCTGTTGTCTTCCGGCGTCTAAAGTCCTCGACTTGCTTGCCCAGTGCCCTAGCCGCGGTGTGAAGGTGGTTCATCTTCTCACGGCGCGCTTCAGTGAAACAGGGCGGCGGGAGGCTGCAGACCTCGAGACCAAGATCCTGCAGGAGGCCAGAAGGCTCAATATCCGTCTCATCGGGCCCAACTGTATGGGGATATATTACCCTCGTGGAGGAATAGCGCAGGGTTACGATATGCCTCAGGAAGCCGGGACAGTTGGCGCCGTGTTTCAAAGCGGTGGGCTGTCCGATACGCTTGTTCGCTATGGAGAGGTGCAAGGCCTTCGCTTCAGCAAAGTCATCAGCTACGGTAATGCGCTCGACCTGGACGAGAGTGATTTCCTGCGCTACCTTGCCTACGACGACGAAACCAAGGTAATCGCCGCTTATTTCGAGGGTGCCAAGGATGGCAGAAAGCTTCTCAATGCCCTGGCTAGTGCAGCACGTGCCAAACCTGTCATTGCCATCAAAGGCGGTCGGGGCACGGCCGGGATCAAGGCTGCTGCTACACATACCGCTGCTATTGCCGGCTCAGATAGTATGTGGAGAACTGCTTTCAAGAAGACGGGTGTAGTCCAGGCTCGGGACATGAGCGAACTTGTTGATTTCCTCGTCGCTTTTTCTTACCTGCCGCCGATCAGAGGAAAAAGAGTTGCCATAGTTGGTGGAGGTGGAGGCATGTCCGTAACGGCCGCCGACGCTTGCGAAGAGGCCGGTCTCGTAGTACCTCCGCTGCCACCTGAGATTAGAGAGGAGCTTAGAGCAAAGGCACCTGAGGTATGGGATTGGTTGGGGAATCCTGTAGACGGTTCTATAATGGGGGGGATATCACTTGATTTCCAGTCAGGACCTGGACAGATACCCAGAATGCTAGCGAGAAGTCCTCAATTCGACCTGATTGTTGCTGAAATTGCCGAAGAGGCGCCTTTGCCAGAAGAGATCTGGACTGCTATTGTCCGCATGCAAGCTGAGGAAATGATTAACCTGCACGGGGAGCAACTGAAGCCGCTGGTTGCCGTGGTCAGTGATGGGAAGTTCAACTCTGACCAATTTCAGGACTGGCGTTGGAAGCTTCTCGCCGAAGTGAGGGCACGGCTCGTTGCCGCGCATATTCCAACCTACTCAACAGTAGGCGAAGCCGCAAAGGCGATGCGCCGGTTCACAGACTATTGGCAAATGAGGGCGGAAACGTAGCTTTCAGCTTTTCTCCAGCTCCTTCCTACAGTTTTGCGCATCAATGATGTGAGGAGTAGGGGGATAAGAGATCATTTCTCTGGCTGTGTGTCTAGATATTTGCTTGATATGGGAGAAATGCTAGTTCTGTGGATATACTAGAAGCTGCTTTTCACCCCAAGGCTATCGCCATAGCCGGAGCCTCAGACGACCGTTTGTCTTTCGGCTACCATTTTGTGCGTCATCTTCTGGACTACGGTTACCCAGGCCACATTTATCCGGTGAATCCCAATAAGCAAGTTGTCCTCGGCCTAAGAGCCTATCCCAATTTGACCAGCGTTCCAGAGCCGGTTGACTATGTAATCTGCTGTCTGCCAGCATCTAAAGTCCTCGATTTGCTTGCTCAATGCTCCGCCAAGGAAGTTAAAGTTGTCCATCTTGTTACAGGTCGCCTAAGCGAGACTGGGCGGCAAGAAGCCAAGGACCTCGAGGCCAGGATTCTCCAGCAGGCCAAGAAGCTGAATATCCGTCTCATTGGTCCGAACTGCATGGGGATTTATTATCCACGGGGCGGGGTCGCACACGGTTATGATTTGCCGAAGGAGGCTGGAACAGTTGGTGGCGTGTTCCAAAGCGGCGGAGGTTCTGAGCTGCTCGTTCGCTACGGAGAGTTGCGAGGTCTTCGCTTTAGCAAGGTCATCAGCTATGGCAATGCTCTCGACCTGGATGAAAGCGATTTCCTACGCTATCTTGCGCGTGACGATGAAACCAAGGTAATCGCTGCTTATTTCGAAGGCGTAAAAGACGGCCCCAAATTCCTCAGTGCTCTGAATGATGCGGCAAGCGCCAAACCTGTAGTTGCTATCAAGGGAGGGCGGGGTAAGGCGGGAACCAAGGCTGTGGCTTCACATACGGCTGCCATTGCCGGCTCGGAGAATGTATGGAAAACAGCTTTCAGGAAAGCAGGAGTAATCGAGGCGCGAGACATCAGTGAACTTGTTGATTTTGTTACCGCCTTCTATTTTCTGCCCCCGATTACAGGGAACAGAGTTGGGATAATGAGCGCTGGTGGCGGCGCGTCAGTAATGTCCGCTGATGCTTGTGAAGAAGCCGGTCTTGTAGTACCTCCGCTGCCGCCTGAAATCAAAGAGGAACTCAGAACAAGAGCACCTGAAATATGGGATTGGGTAGGGAATCCAATAGATGGCTCCATAATGAGCGCGGTACCCATGGGCTTCGAAGTGGTAATGGCAGAGATGCAGAGAATGGTAGCTAACAGCCCTCATTTTGATTTTATTATTGTCGAAATCACCGACGACAACCCTTTCCCAAAGGACATTTGGAGTAGTCTTATGAGGAGGCACACTGAAGGGAGCATTCGCCTATCGAGAGAGCAACGGAAACCATTGGTTGGTGTGGTCAGTGGTGGCATTGTTGGCCCTGACCGATTTCAGGACTGTCGTTGGGAGGTTCTTGCTGAACAGCGGTCGCGGCTTGCTGATGCCGGCATTCCGACCTACTCAACAGTAGGCGAAGCCGCAAAGGCGATGCGCCAGTTCATAGACTATTGGCAAATGAGGGCGGAAACGTAGTTTTCAGACTTTTGTCGCCGCCCCTCAGAGCTTTGCATATTGCTACACTAAGGAGTGGGAAAACGACCGAACATTTCAGCGTAGTTAAAGCTTGTCGAGAAACACAAGCTCGCCTCGGAGAGCTTGTCACAGGCCACGGAATAGTGCCAACACCGGCCTTTCTCCCAGTAGGTAGCCAGGGCACAGTCAAAGCTCTATCTCCGGAAGAGCTCAAAGATATCGGGGTAACCATAGTTCTCGGCAACGCTTATCATCTTTACCTGAGACCGGGCATAGATACTATCGAGCGACTGGGAGGCTTGCATCGGTTCATGGCCTGGGATGGGCCTATACTGACTGATAGCGGTGGCTATCAGATTTTCAGCTTGGCACGGCTGTGTCAGGTCACCGATGATGGCGTTGTTTTCCGTTCTCATATCGATGGCAGTGAGCACCGCCTTACTCCTGAATCCGTGGTTGAACTTCAAGAAAGACTCGGCGCTGATATTATAATGACCCTGGATGAGTGCCCTGCCTACAATGAGGATGCGTCAAAGGTGCGTGAAGCTGTGGAGAGGACTTATCGATGGGCAGAAAGATGTCACAAACA
>JACNFS010000051.1 GCA_014384515.1 Dehalococcoidia bacterium
TTTTTTGCTCTCTACGCCCTTCAGCATCGGGGGCAGGAAAGCGCTGGCATCGCCACCAGCGACGGGAAGAGGATCTACCTTCACACGGCTATGGGACTGGTTGCCCAGGCCTTCACCGAGGATGAACTGAGCCATCTCCAAGGGCACATCGCCATCGGGCACAGTCGCTATTCCACCACCGGGTCAAGCCAGCCAGCTAATGCTCAACCTATACTTGCGGAAACGAATTCCTCAAGCATAGTCCTGGGACACAACGGCAACATTGTCAATGCCAAATTCATCCGCGACGAGCTTGTCCAGCTCGGCTACAACTTCTCCACCACCAGCGATTCCGAGGTTATCGCCAACCTGGTCCTATCTTCAACGGAAAGAAGTTCAGTAGGAAGGATAAAGTATGCCACGCGCCGTCTGCAGGGAGCCTATTCCCTGGTAATGATTACCAAGGACAAGCTGATTGGAGTTCGTGACCCCCTGGGGGTACGACCACTTTGCCTCGGAACCATTGACGGCGGCTGGGTAATCGCCTCGGAGACCTGCGCCCTTGACCATATCGGGGCTCAGTTCGTTAGAGAAATTGAACCTGGCGAGATAGTGGTTATCAACAAGAATGGTGTCAAGAGTTTCATGGAAGAGAGCAGTAGAAAAGCCATATGTATTTTCGAATACATCTATTTCGCTCGCCCCGATAGCGTCATCCAAGGTAGGCTACTCTATCCAGCCCGACAAGCCATGGGTGAAATACTGTCTCGACAACATCCAGTCGAGGCTGACTTGGTAATGGGTGTCCCTGACTCTGCCACTGCTGCCGGCATTGGCTATGCCCGAGCCTCAGGCATACCGTATTGTGAAGGCTTACTCAAGAATCGTTACGTCGGGCGCACTTTCATCGAGCCTGACCAGAGGTTGAGAGACCTCGGAGTAGCGCTTAAGTTTAACCCACTCTCCGAAATGATCACTGGGAAAAGAATGGTGGTCGTCGATGACAGCATTGTCCGCGGCACCACCACCCCCAGGGTAGTCGGCTTGCTTAAGCGAGCTGGCGCCAGAGAGGTACACCTGCGCATCTGCGCCCCACCTATCCGCTACCCCTGCTTCTTCGGCGTAGATATGGCAAGCAGATGGGAGCTCATTGCTGCCCAGAAAACCATACCGGAAATCAGAGACTCCCTCGGCGCTGATTCCCTCGGTTACCTCACCATCGAAGGCCTGATCGAGGCCGTAGCTCTGCCCAAAGAAATCTTCTGCCTGGCTTGCTTTACCGGGGATTACCCCATCCCGGTGCAGCTAGAGATGGACAAACTAGCCCTGGAAGCCTTACCTTCAGAGGGCTTGAGTGAAATCAAGAGATAATAGGGCTTATGCCCTGGCCGGCGTTGATATCAAGGCTGCTGACAGAGCCAAAGAGTTGATTAAGCGGCATGCCCGGTCTACTTCCCGCCCCGAGGTCTTAACCGACATTGGCTCATTCGGCGGTATGTTTGAACTCACAGGCTACGATCAAAATGTACCGGGTATTTAACATGGGAATAGGAATGACCATCGTCTGCTCGGCCCAGCAAGTAGCCGAACTTACCACCGCCTTGCCTGAAGCCAAAATAATTGGTAAAGTTATCCAAGCCACGGATAGCAAAAAGGTTATCATAACCTGAATACAGGGAATGATCCCACCCAAGGCATATTTAATGAACAGGCAGACGATAGTCCTGATAATAGTGGGGCTCGCGATTTTGTTCTTAATTGGGGCTCTCCGCTACTACATCATTGGGGGAATATCGTTGTCTGAAGCTTCTAAGGCAAGTCACGAATTAGAAAGAACTCAGAGTTCTTTATCAGATCTAGTTAAGAAGCAACTTGCAGAAGCGGAACTGCGTCCTGAAGATGCCCCGCTCGCGCATCGCGACTTTCTAGATATTGTAGAGAAGGAGCAGGAATACAGTTCAGATTTTGTTCGTTTGGCCGAGGCCGAATCACAGGCTACTCGAAATCTTGCGTTTGCAGCAGCGTTAACGGTAGCTTTCGCGAGTTTGGTCGCGAGTTTGGGGGTAGCATCAGTGTTCTACCCGGGGGCACTCGAGGAATTGTTCAAAAAAAGAAACCCAAAAAACTTGTTAAAGGAGGTTCCATGCGCGCCATTCTCAGCGTTTCCGACAAAACGGGACTGGTCGATTTCGCCCGGCAATTACAAGACCTGAACATCGAAGTATTCAGCACCGGCGGCACCAAGAAGTCTCTTGAAGCCGCTGGCACAGAAGTCCATAGTGTTTCAGAGATCACCGGTTTTCCCGAGATTCTCGATGGTCGAGTAAAGACACTCCACCCAGCAGTCCACGGTGGCATCCTGGCCAAACGCAATCTTCCCCAACACCTGGATGAGCTGGCTCAGAACAAGATTCAAACCATCGATATGGTGGTGGTAAACCTCTACCCTTTCGTCCAGACGGTAGCTAAAGAGGGCGTTTCCCTTGACGATGCACTGGAGAACATTGACATCGGCGGTCCAACCATGATTCGGGCCGCCGCCAAGAACTTCCCTTCTGTCTTGGTAATAGTCGACCCCCAGGACTATGACCTCGTCGTAGAAAAACTGCGCCACGGCGATATAGAGTTGAAAGAACGAAAAAGACTGGCTCAGAAAGCTTTCCAGCATGTAGCAATGTACGATACAGCTATCGCCCAGTACCTCAGAGGCGATGACGTTTTTCCCCAGGAGATGACCATAGCCTTGAGGAAGAGCTATGACCTGCGCTATGGGGAGAATCCTCACCAACAGGCTGCCCTCTATGTCGAGCAGGCCATAGGACAGAAGCCCTTGGGCATGACCTCAGTTACGCAACTGAGCGGGCCTGAGCTCTCCTTCAATAACTTCCTTGACCTCGAAGCTGCCTGGAGCACCGCCTGCGATTTCACCGACCCTACTATAGCTATCGTCAAGCACACTAACCCGTGCGGACTCTGCAGCAATAGAGACATGATTGAAGCATACAGACGAGCTCTTGCCGGCGACCCGGTATCCGCCTTCGGGGGCATCGTTGCCAGCAACCAGCCTATTGACCTCGCCCTTGCCACCGAAATTGACAAAACTCATTACGATGCCATCATCGCTCCA
This sequence comes from Dehalococcoidia bacterium, assembly GCA_014384515.1. Taxonomy (GTDB): domain Bacteria; phylum Chloroflexota; class Dehalococcoidia; order GIF9; family UBA5629; genus JACNFS01. Next base: position 3,107 of record JACNFS010000051.1, read on the forward strand.
AGCTATAGCAAGGAAGCTCTTGACTTGCTCAAGCGCAAAAAGAGCCTGCGCCTTCTCTCATTGCCCGTCCAGCCGCGCTCGACCAAAACAAACAGCATTGACTTGCGCCCCGTTGGCGGCGGTTTCTTGGTCCAAAATGAGGACTATTACACCGAGCAGGAGTTCAAACCACGGGTCGTATCCAAGCGCGAGCCAACGGAAGCTGAGCTGCGCGACCTTCTCTTTGCATGGAAAACAATGAAACACATAAAGTCCAACGCCATCGCCCTGGCTAAAGACAACACGATGCTCGGTATGGGCTCAGGTCAGCCCAATAGAGTGGTCAGCGTCGAGCTGTCTCTGCAAAAAGCCGGCGATGCAGCCAAGGGCAGTGTTCTGGCTTCCGATGCCATGATTCCATTCCCTGACACTGTTGAAGTTGCAGCACGAGGCGGTGTGACTGCTATCATCCAGACCGGCGGTTCAGTTAGGGATGAGGAGGTAATTGCTGCAGCCGATCGGTATAATATAGCCATGGTCTTCACTGGAGTACGCCATTTCAAGCACTAACCGGTCAACACTGCTTGAAATGTAGGGACAGGTCTTCAGACCTGTCCGAAGAGATAAGGCAGCGGACAGACCTA
>JACNFS010000206.1 GCA_014384515.1 Dehalococcoidia bacterium
GGCTTTGTTCGCGACTGGCTGCTGGACAGAGAGACAGCCGACATTGATATTGCTGTCAGCGGAAATGCTTTAAGTATAGCCCAAGAAGTAGCTGAAGCCATGGACGGCAGGTATGTGTTGCTGGATGAAGCTAACAAAGTAGCCAGAGTGGTAGTTGTTAGAGATGAGCAGCCACGGCATCTGGATTTCGCCTCTTTTTCGAGTGACATTCAAACTGACCTGGGACGACGGGATTTTACCATAGATGCTATGGCAGTCGAGCTTCAAGGTCTGGTGTCCGGTTCGCCTCAGCTTATCGACCCTTTCTCCGGGGAAACTGACTTAAGGATAGGGCGGGTACGGGCGGTGAGCCAGCAGATTTTTGAGGAGGATGCGGCAAGGCTACTCCGGGCAGTCAGGCTAGCCGCGGAGTTAGGTTTTGAAATTGAACCAAGTACCGAAAGCTTGATTCGCCAGAATTGCCAGTTGACTAGGCTGATTCCCGGGGAGAGATTGCGGGAGGAGCTGCTCAGGCTGCTGGCTTTGCCTGGTTTCCTTGATGTGGTGCGTTATCTGGACGAGTTAGCTTTGCTTACTGAAGTGATTCCTGAGCTGGGCGTGATGAAAGGGGTGGAGCAACCTAAGGAGCACTACTGGGATGTTTTTGACCATTCAGTGGAGACGGTAGCTACCGTGGAGTTTCTACTTCGAGAGAGCCCATGGAAATATGATGAAGGAGGTTTACTGAGGGTAACCCCGTGGTCGGAGGAAATAAGCCAGCATTTTGATGAGGAAGTTTCCAGCGGCAGCAATCGAAGGCTGCTGCTCAAACTAGGTGGATTGCTGCATGATATTGCTAAGCCGGTGGCTAAGACAGTCGACGAAACCGGCAGGATGCGTTTCTTAGGGCATGGTAAGCAAGGAGCAGCTATGGCGGCTGCCATTTTAGAAAGACTGCGGTTTAGCAGCCGGGAGATAAGGCTGGTGGAGAACCTGGTTTATCACCATCTCCGTCCTGCTCAGATGGCGAATGATGGCTTGCCTACTAGCAGAGCCATTTACCGCTATTTTCGCGATACCGAGGGCGCTGGCATCGACGTTCTGTTCTTAGCTTTGGCTGATTACCTGGCTACTCATGGCCCCAAGCTCGATATTGAGGAATGGCGGCAGCATAATCAGTTGATGAACTATATATTGACTGAGCATTTTCAGCAGCGGGCTGCGACTCTGCCGGTTACATTGATTAATGGGCATGATTTGATTGATGTTTTTGGCTTGAGCCCTGGCCCCTTGATTGGTGAACTCTTAACTGAGGTGCGTGAAGCTCAGGCGACTGGTGAACTGAGCACGAGGGAAGAGGCAATAGCTCTGGTGCGCAAGGAGATGGAAAAACGACACTGTGGTGCAGCTTGCTAAGAGGCTTGGCTAGGTGAAAGCCCTGTACTACATGCTGTTTACCAATGTAGTTCGACCTTTTAAGGTCGCCTGGTCGGATTCGGGCGAGGCTAAAGCCTCGCACTACAGAGGTTTGATATTGTGAGGAATAGGTAGTTAGTTGAAAAAAGGAAACGTCTATCTACTCATTCTTATACTGCTTCTTTTTGGTTTTGCTCTCTGGGCGGTAGTTCCACTGGATAGCGAAAGACTGGGCAGGCAGGGATTAACGCTTGGACTTGACTTGAAGGGCGGCAGCCACCTGGTTTATCAGGCCGACCTGGCTCAAAAAGACCCGGCACAGAGCGATGATGATGCTATGCGAGGGGTGCTGGATAAGATTGAACGGCGAGTCAACGCCTATGGTGTCACCGAGCCGATAATCCAGCGGCAAGGCCATGATCGAATCCTGGTTCAGCTTCCAGGGGTGAGGGATATTGATGAGGCTATCAAGCTTATTGGGCAGACGGCTGAGCTCGATTTCAGGGAGGTGGAGCTTGATGAAGTTGGTGATGCAGTGCTTGATGAGGAGGGAAGGCCGAAGTGGATTGAGGCTATGGCTGTGGGCAGCGATGAACAAACAAAGCAGCTTACTGGCAAATATCTCAAGCCCAATGCCAGCTTAATGCTGCAGGAGCAAACTAATGAACCGGAGGTAGCTTTTGAGTGGAACGAGGAAGGTGCGATTCTTTTTGAGCAGATTACGAAGCGTAATCTACAGAAGCCTCTGGGTATATTCTTGGATGATGAGCTCATTTCAGCGCCGACAGTCCAGGCAGTGATTAAGGAAACAGGCGTTATTACCGGTATAAACATAGAGGAGGGCAGGACGCTAGCCATACAGCTTAACTCTGGTTCGCTGGATGTGCCGCTGAAGGTTATCCAGGAGCAGGATGTGGATGCCACGCTGGGGGCTGATTCTATACAGAAGAGCCTTATTGCCGGAGGCATTGGTCTGGCGCTGATAGTGCTATTCATGCTTCTTTATTATCGTGTGTCCGGGTTTGTGGCTGTTTGTGCCCTGGTCGTTTATGGTATTTTGCTGACGGCGATTTTCAAGTTGGTACCAATTACCCTGACCTTGCCTGGCATAGCGGCCTTGATTTTGTCCATAGGTATGGCAGTGGATGCTAACGTGCTCATTTTTGAGCGGATGAAGGAAGAATTGCGGTCGGGGCGTAATCTAGGTGCTGCGGTTGAGGTCGGGTTCAATCGTGCCTGGCCGGCTATCCGCGATAGTAATGTTACTACCTTTATCGCCTGTGCCGTTCTTTATTGGTTTGGCGGAACTCTTGGCGCGTTCATGGTCAGGGGTTTTGCCCTGACTTTGTTTATGGGAGTTGCCTTGAGTATGTTTTCGGCGATCATAGTTACACGCACATTCCTACGTTTTGTAGTCCGTGCAGTAACTAGCCCATCGGCTTACGGAGTTCAGAAATGATGGATATCGTTGGCAAGCGATATTGGTTTTTCTTCATTTCGGCATTGGTACTTATCCCGGGCATAATCTCGCTGGCTGTTTTCGGACTCGAGCCAGGGGTTGATTTCAGCAGTGGCAGTACCATGACGCTTCGTTTTGATGCTGAGGTTGAGCAAAGCCAACTGCGCCAGCAACTGGCTGATTTGGGTTATGACGAGGCGATGATTCAACGCACCGGCGAGGGTGACTTCATTGTCCGTGTTAGGGAGATATCAGCCGAGGAGAGGCAGGAACTAGTCGACGGGCTTAGAGCAGAGCTAGATACTGAAGTCACCGTGCGTGATTCTTACACGGTTTCTCCGATTATAGCTACTGAAACTGGACGGAATGCAGCTATTGCTGTGGGGATTGCCGCTGTGTTCATGTTGTTTTATATTGCCTGGGCATTTCGCCGTATGCCCAGACCACTTCGCTGGGGCACCTGTGCCATTGTAGCTTTGACTCATGATGTGCTGGTGGTCATGGGCATTTTCTCCATTCTGGGCTGGGCGGTTGGGATTCAGATTGATGCCTTGTTTATCACCGGCATGCTTACGGTCGTTGGATACAGCGTCAATAATACTGTCGTTGTCTTTGACCGGATTCGGGAGAATGTAAGCAAGGGCATAAGTAAGGACTTTGAAGTTACGGTAAACTCAAGTATTCTGGAGACACTAAGTCGGTCTCTGAATACCAGCGTGACTACGCTCTTTGTGATTCTGGCTATTTTCCTTTTTGGCGGAGTCACTATCCACTATTTTATCCTGGTGTTGCTTATTGGTGTCATTGCTGGCACCTACAGTTCCATGTGTATTGC
>JACNFS010000208.1 GCA_014384515.1 Dehalococcoidia bacterium
AGAATGGTCACCCGGACGTTGGGCTCAAGCTTTATGGCTGTAGCTGCCTCCTCCAGTCCCATCCAAAGCTCTCCATCGAGAGCATTCAGCTTCTCTGGACGGTTGAGGGTAACTGTCGCTATGCCATCCTCTATTTTCAGTAGCACCGTTTCAGTCTTAAGCATCTTTACCTCCTCGCTATTCTAGTTGGGCAAGCTATCGCACAACATACTCTGGTAATAGTCTAGATTTCCCGCGCCACTCGAAGCCCACTCTCAATGGCCTTGGCTATCTTGCCAGGTTCGGCGCTGTCCCCAACCACGTGTAGTGTGGCAACCTTTCCCTCCAGTTCTCGGGAAAGCTCGTGGTCTGATTTCATTCCGACGGCAAGCACTACGCTGTCCGCTTCGAAGAACTCGGTGCCACCATCTCGCCTTACCCTTGCCCCGCTTGCCGTTATCTCCTCGACTTTGGCGTTCCGCTCCATCCTGATGCCGAGGCTCCGCAACCTGTCCATTACTACCCACCGCACGGCTCGTTCTATGTCGGCTCCTATCCGTCCCAGCATTTCGAGAATCGTCACCTTCTTGCCCTTTTCCGCCAGGAATTCCGCTGTCTCACAACCTATCATTCCACCACCGATTACGAGCACGTTCTCGCCAACCTCCTGCTGGCCGGTCAGGACATCTGTGGCTATGGCCACATTCTTTCCCCTTGCCCCTGAAATGTCGGGGATTATCGGCGTTGCCCCGATGGCTATTATCACGACGTCCGGCTTTGCCTTCTCGATGGTTCCGCTGCTCACTTCTTCTCCAAGCCTGACATTTACACCTAGCTTATCCATCTGCGCGGCCAGGTACTTGGTCAGGTTGCTCAACTCGTCTTTGTGAGGTGGCAGAACGGCTACCAGAAGCTGGCCTCCTAGCTGGCCTTTGCTGTCGGCAAGGGTAACATGATGGCCCCTCATGGCAGCCACTCTAGCTGCCTCCATCCCGGCTGGACCACCGCCAACGATGAATACCTTCTTGCGCTCCTTTGCCGGTTCAATGCTGTATTCGGCCTCTCTTCCTGCCCTGGCGTTGACGGAGCAAGTTATGCTGCGTTGCTCCAGCACCGTATCGAGACACATGCAGCAGGCGGTGCAGGACCGTATCTCGTCGAATCGTCCTTCTCTGGCCTTGTTGGGCCATTCAGGGTCAGCGATGAGCGCCCGAGCGATGTACACCATGTCGACTCTGCCTTCTGCCAGGATCTGCTCGGCCAGGTGGGGATCGGGGATCCTGGTGCCACCTATAACCGGGATGTTGACCACGTTCTTAACCTCCTCCGCCAGGTAGACCCAACTCGCGCGTGGAACGGACATCTGAATAAAGGGAACCGGTGACTCGTGCCATCCGGTCGACACATTAATGGCATGGATGCCCGCCTTCTCCATCATGGGAGCAATTATTTTGGTATCCTCTAAGGTGTTGCCTCCCTCCATGAAATCAGCGCCTGAAACCCGGCATAAAAGTGGGTAGTCCTTTCCTACTTTTTGCCTGACGCCTTCGATGCACTCCAGGAGGAGTCTAGCCCTGTTTTCTACACCGTTCCCGTAGCCATCCGTCCGCTTGTTGGTAAGGGCTGACAGGAAGTGGCTTATAAGACTGGTTCCTCCAATCGCGTTGAGCTCTACCGCATCGAAACCCGCGTCTTGCGCCCGGCGGGCTGCCTCCCCATAGGCCTCCACAATCTGCCTAATCTCGTCAATTGTCAGCGGCCTAGGTTTAGGAGCGCCGGGATGCCTCTCGACAGTGACATCGGAAGGGCCAACTAACTCCAGGTTGCCGCCGGCTCCCGCTAGAATCCCCAGCGCAGATATCTGCATAGCTACCTTGGCTCCGCACTCATGTATGAGGTCGGCAAACTCACGCAGACCGGGTATGAGTTCATCTTTGTATACCCCGATGCCGCCGGGGAAAAACGGCCCAGGATAGGTAGCGGTAGCGAGGCCAATGACTATTAGGCCAGCACCGCCCCGTGCCCGTTCGGCATAGAAGTCCCTGAACCGGTCGGTCACCATGTCATTGGCTCCTAGCCCTACCATCATAGCTGGCATCACTATCCTGTTCTTCAGGTCCAATTTTCCTACCTTGATGGGCTCAAATAATTTCCGAAGCTGGCTCATTCGATTTCCTCCTTCAGTTGGGGACTCAGGGATATTACGTGTGAGCTTGGACTTTGCTAGTTATGGCACTCATTTTCTGAGACTACGACTCTCAGACTATACAATACCATGCGCATGTCTGATTACAGTCTGCACCAATGATAAGCCTCATGGCCCCTAATGGTCAATATTGCCGCTGGTGTCAGGAGGCGCCCAATGTGGTGCGTCTTACTCATTCCCGAAGCGTTCTAGAGCTTTGTAAACTGCGTTGGTTCCAAAATCCAGTGACTCAACTGGGATACGTTCGTCAGCGGCGTGAATGAGTTGCAGGAAATTGAACTCCTCAGGCAAATTCATCGGTAAGAAGCCATACGTCTGAATGCCTAACCGAGAGAAGAGGCGCGCATCTGTGGTTGCAACCAGCAGCAGAGGGATAGGAATGCCGTCCGGGTCAGCCTGGCGCACGATATGAGCTAGGGTGTCGAACAATCCCATGTCTGGCTCAGCAGGGCCAGGGTCGTGCCGGATCGGTTCAAGTTTTACATCGTCGCCGACGACCTGTCGCAGTTCAGCCATCATGTTGTCAGGGGTATAGCCTGGGAGCAAGCGTCCATCCAAACTAAGGGCAATTTCGCTGGGGATGACGTTGATTTTCTCCCCACCCTGGACAATGGTTGCGTTGACCGTGTTGTGCAGCAATGCGTCAAACATTAATCCTTGCTCCCCGAGTTGGTCTAGAACCGTGTCCGTCAAGGCTGGATCGAGAAGCTGAACGAAGACTGAATTCATAGGAGAGGGTACGGCTGCAGCGATTGACTCAAGCATTTGGCGTGCTACAGGCGTAACGTGTACTGGTAGGCGGTGCTGCTCTAGGCTTTGGAGCAACTGGGCGAGCTTCGCCATCGTGCCGCCGCGAGCAGGAAAGGCACCGTGCCCACCCGGTCCGCGCAAGGTAGCCTTTGTCCAGAAGAACTGCTTTTCGGCGACTTGAATAGGATAGAATTTTCGCCCAGCGATATACATCGAAAAGCCACCAAATTCTCCGATAGCGTAACGGATGCCCTCAAACTGCTCCGCATGGTTTCTTACCAGGTAGTCAGCTCCATAATCGCCGCCAGCTTCCTCGTCACTTAGAATCGCAAGCAGGACGTCACCCGCTGGGGCCAGACCTTCGGCCTTGGCCTGCAAGAAGGCGGCTAACATCATTACCACACCACCTTTCATGTCCAACGCACCTCGGCCCCAGACGTAGCCATCTACCACCTTTCCGTCGAACGGTGGGTGCGCCCAATCCTGATTGGCTGTTGTGACTACATCCACGTGCCCGTAAAGCAGCAGCGGTAGCGCCGTACCTCGCCCCTTTAGACGGGTAATTAAGTTTGGGCGGTTCGGGTCTTTAGCCAGAATAGTGGTTTCAAGTCCTGCCTCAGTCAGCAAATTGTTTATGTAGGCAACGCATTGTGCTTCATTGCCCGGCGGGTTAGTCGTGTCGAAACGGATGAGGTTCTGCAACAATTCTACTGGGCGTTGATAGATGGTGGCTTGGTTA
>JACNFS010000044.1 GCA_014384515.1 Dehalococcoidia bacterium
GGCAGTGAGCCTGGAGGGACTCAACTCCGCTATCTCCTTCGGGAGAATGGACCAGTATCTTTATCCTTACTACCAGCGTGACCTGGAGGAAGGGAGAATCAACCCCGAGCGAGCCCGCGAACTTCTGCTTTGCTTCTCTGCCAAGGCCACCGAGCATGTCTTCCTGCTCTCGGAGGGAGTCAGCCAGTATCATGGTGGCTACCTGGTGGTGCAGGCGGCGATAGTGGGAGGCATGGATCGAGAGGGAAAGGATGCCGTCAACGATCTTACGTACCTCTTTCTCGACGTAATGGAGGAATCCGGCCTCCGGGACCCCAACTACCAGGCGCGAATTCACGCCGGTTCTCCGGATAGTTACCTGAGACGAGTGGCAGATGTGGCGAGGAAAGGCAACGGGGTACCGGCCCTCTTCAATGACGAGGCTGCTATAGCCTCCCTTGTGGCACACGGCTATCCTGTGGAAGAGGCATGCAATTACGGCGTGGTAGGCTGCGTAGAGCTGGCCTTGCCCGGGAAGAGCTTCTTGTCCACGGATGCCGCGCTGTTCAATCTTCCTCTCTGCCTCGAGCTAGCACTCAACCGTGGAAAACGGCTTAAGCGTGGTCAGCAACTGGGCGCTTCCACCCCGGATCCTACCTCTTTCATCGGTATTGACCAGGTGGTTGAGGCCTTCCGGGCACAGGTGGAACACATGGTGGCACGTATGATAGCTGACCTGCAGGTGATCGAGAAGGGGAATCGTGATTACCACCCCACCCCCCTCTCCTCCCTGCTCGTGGACGGCTGCCTGGAGTCAGGACAAGATGTCACTGCCGGCGGAGCCCTGTATAACTCCAGTGGTATCCAGGGGGTAGGGGTGGCAGACGTGGCGGATTCACTGGCAGCTCTGGATGAGGTGGTGTTCCAGCGCCACAAATATACCATGGCCCAGTTGCTAAAAGCCCTGCGTGATGACTTCGCTTCTGCCCCTGAGGTCCAGGCCGAGCTACTCAAGGCGCCAAAGTACGGGAACGACCATACCCTGCCCGATGACTATGCCAATCTGGTAGTACGTACTTTCCACTCAGCCCTGGCTCGACACCGCAACACGCGTGGAGGCTCCTACGTGCCCGGGTTTTATTCAGTGACATGCCACGTGGCCTTCGGGCAGCGAGTGGGCGCCTTGCCCAGCGGAAGAAGGGCTGGAGAACCATTCGCGGCTAGCTTGGGAGCGGCCAACGGACGGGACCGCCTCGGGCCCACTGCCCTGCTCAACTCAGTGGCGCACATAGACTCCACATTGTCGCCCAACGGTTACGCCCTGAACCTTCGCTTCGACTCCCGCACCCTGGCCGGTGAGCAAGGACTAAATATCCTGACTGCTCTGGCGAAAGGCTTTTTCGCGTCAGGCGGTATGGAGATGCAACTGAACGTGCTCGACCCTGAGATGTTGGAGGACGCCCGCCGTAATCCGGGGAAATACCCGGGGCTGGTAGTACGCGTATCAGGTTATTGCGCTTACTTCGATGACCTTCCTGACGCCGCAAAACAGGAGATCATCGCCCGGACCTGTCTCGAGGTATGAACTAGCATCCTCGTCCATCGAGTTTGAAGGCACACCAACGCCACGCTTTTCAATGCCTGGCTCAGACCGGGTACTATTTATGATTCTATTCTGACCTTGTCAGGAAGGGTTTGCCCCAAAAGCTTTATCGCTCCATCCACCATGTCATCCAGGATTTGTTTGGCAGGCTTCGTCTCCTTAAGCATTCCCACTATCTGCCCTGTAGGCGCGCACAGGAGGTCGTACTTCTCCACGTCCGCCAGGCTGTCAATGAGGTCGGCCATGAGTAGCACCTGCGTCACCATGGGTAGAGCAGGCATCCCCGACTTATCAAAGGCCTCTTGTATTGGGTTCTTTATCTGGCGCAGGGTTTTGCCTGTCCACACCCTGCTGACTGCGGTGTCCTCTTCAGTAGCGTCCATCATCATCTTCCGATGGATATCAGTGATGCTGGCCTCCTCAGCAAAGAGGAAGGCAGTACCTACCCAGACCCCAACAGCTCCCAGTGCCAGAGAGGCGACAAGTCCCCTGCCATCGCCTATCCCCCCGGCAGCCAAAACCGGGGTAGGTGACACAGTATCTACGACCTGGGGAATCAAGGCAAAGGTGCTCACCCTGCCAGTGTGGCCTCCCGCCTCATGTCCCTGAGCCACGATGAAGTCGGCACCTGCCTTCTTGTGGCGCAGCGCGCCCCGTACATTGCCAGCCAGTCCCAGTACCTTCATCCCTCCTTCATGAGCCATGGGTACCACCCATTCTAGAATCCCCACAGCTGAGCAGAAGAGAGGAACACCCTCCTCTAGCATCACTTGTATCTGCTTCTTGGAGTGCTCCTCAGTGAAGATGAACTCTTGCTTAGTCTCAGCAAGAGTCACACCATAGTCTTCCGCCAACTTCTCCACAAAGTCGATATGCTCTTTAGGGACAAATTTCCTTTTCATTTCCGCCAAAGACATATCTGCAGGTGGCGCCTCAGCAAGAGCGCTGGGAAGCAACACGTCAACCCCAAACGGCTTGTCAGTGAGGCTCTTGATCTCCCTAATCTCGGCGCGCAGTTCATCCAAGGGCAGACCAGTAGCCCCCAGAACACCCATTCCACCGGCGTTGGACACGGCACCAACAAGCTTCGGCTGTGCTGAGTGCCCCTCACCAGCTAGGCCCCCCATGCCAGCAAGCAAAATGGGGTACTCAATACCCAGCATATCGCACAGTTCGGTATGAAGTACCTTCCTTTTATTCATCCTTGTCTCCTTTCTCTTCTTGGTCTCGGAACCCTGTACCCAGCAAATCACAGTATAACACGCGGACGAGCAGTGTCAACAGAAGAATGTGGCCTTTCTCAATCCGTGACTAACAATGCCAACTTGCATTTGCGGGCAGACATGTCATAAAATCGTGGTAGGGGTTGGGGCCGAGAGGGGAAAGACAAAACCTGAAGTCAGAAGTCGAGCTTTCTCGTGTTAGACAGACTCGAATAAACAACAGGAGGGTGTGATGTCTACCAGAACTCAAACGCTTATGGTGAATACTCCTATAAAAGCCCAACAGGTGGCGCTAGCGGAGCTGAGCGTCGATGTAAGAGCAACGAGACCTGGGTTCAAATGGGCTCTGGACCTGGAGAGGGCAAGATTGTTGACAGAATCCTACAAGCAAACCGAAGGGGAACCCATGGCTCTCAGGAGAGCAAAGGCCTTGGCACACATCTTGGCAAATATGACCGTATATATCCGGCCGGGTGAGTTGATTGTAGGTAACTATGCATCTGATTCAGACTCTGTCCCTTTCTACCCTGAGTTTGCCTGGAAATGGATAGTGAGAGAGACGGCACCGGGGGCAGTTTACAGCAGCATGTTGGCTGACGAAGGCAGGGAAGAGTTGAAGAAAATATGTAGCTACTGGGGAGACCTTTCTATACACCACAGGCTGAGAAAATATCTCCCAGAAGACTTGGCCGATATGTTCTGGATTTTTAATTGGGAGTCTACCACGCCAAACTATGAGAAGATCCTCCAGATGGGCTTAAAGGGGATTATTGAAGATGCCAGGGAAAGAAAGATAAGGCTGGATGGGGAGTACATGGCGGAGACTATCAATGGTGTAGACT
>JACNFS010000210.1 GCA_014384515.1 Dehalococcoidia bacterium
GCCATTGGCTCTGATGCCTTCCTGTTTATGTATTTGGAAATATAGCCGTCGTATATAGTCTCCATCTCTGTTCTCTACATCCTCACCGCGTTTAAGTCTTCCGGGGTGTCCACATCTGCCCAGAAATGGCCGCTAACACTGCAAGTACGAAAACGGTCGCCGCGCCTGACGAGCAAACGAATAACATCACTCATTTCAATGTCGATGCCGAGCTTGGGGACAAGCTCGTCCAGAGCCCGAAAGAAACTGTGTGTCAGAAGGAAGAGCCCGGTATCGAGAGCATTCCAGTGAACAAGGTCCTTGCCAATGTGATTGATATAACCGGCACTATCGACAGCAACCTTGGTTGCCTCGGCTAATTGAATGTGCTTTGCCGGGGTGTAATCAATACACAGTGTTTCAGTTAGAGTCAATCTATCCACCAGATGCTTAGCCAGCTTCGGCTCGATTAGGTGGTCTCCCATGCAAAGAACAATTGGGTCTCCTTGAGCCCAGTCTTTGGCCTTATGTACTGAAATAGCATTGCCGCCGAGATAATCGGGGTTGAAGATGTATTGGAGTCTCACACCAAAGCTGCTGCCATCGCCCAACGCCTGTGTTACTGTATCGGCCAGGTAGCCAACCACAATCGCTATTTCACTGATTCCAGCCGCTGCCAGTGCCTCAATAGGATAACTTATTAATGGCTTGTCATTTACGATCAGCAGAACTTTGGGACACGTAGCAGTGAGAGAGCCTAAACGGTCACCATCACCAGCAGCCAGGATGACGCCTTTATTGACCTTCTTGTCGAACATCGTCAGGTATAACCTCCCCCCGTGAACGAAGATGCCTGCGGTATCTATGGTGTGGCCCAGTGAGGCTGGTAATCCACCCCTCCGCCGAAGCCTCGGTTAGTCAATAGAATATACGGTACGAAGTGCTTTGTCAATAGGGGTGTAGTCGCCCTTAATCCGTGAGTGCAGATTCAAAAGACTCACCTGTTGGGTGACTCCATGGTGAGTCAGGCCAATGGACAACGAGATTGCTTCGTCGCTGACGCTCCTCGCAAAGACAACCCCCTGTCATTGCGAGCGAAGCGAAGCAATCTCACGGAGAATCCTGAAGTTTAGGCGATTGACTATGGAATCCACGGATTAAGGAGTTGCCATCCAGCGAGTGGACGGGGCACATTGGTCAACGAGATTCTCATAGGGTGCTGGGTTTAGCCTTCGTGGGGCTGGAAGTAGATGAGGAGTCTTGGAGGGGTGGGATAATGGGTCTAATGTTCGTGAAGGGCGAAGTAGGTTTTCAGAAGGGGCTCCATGAATTTGGTGAACTCTCGGATATTGACTTCACAGGGCGGACGGTTGAGGTATGGCTTTGGTGGCTTTTTTCTGGGGTTTAGAGCCTTCTGGCTTCTAAGCTGAGAGATGATGAGTTGCTTGGTCTCCTCATCACAAAGGGGGGAATGATAAATTGTACTCAGCCCGGTGAGCAACATGTCCTCAAGGTGTTCTATTCCCTTTTCTTCGTGGAGATGCGGGTTTCTGGTTTCTATTTGAAATAAGTCTATGCCGTGTTTCATTACATCTACATAGTTGGAAGGTAGGCTACCACCAAACTGCTCGAAGATAGATACCAGCTCCTGCGGCTCTACCGCATAACCTGAGGCATAGGGCAGCAGTTCTGCTAGCTTTAGGCTCATAGCGTGCTCTCCAGCGTTCCCCGTTTTGATGATATTGGTTTCAAAACCGGTGCTGGAAGAAATCAGCGAGTTGAAGCACCTGTTTGTTGTCTCCGATACCCTGCCCCATTTCCTGAAGTACAGCCCCCCTGAGATCTTAGGCTTGTACTGCCACAGTATTCGCACCATGGTATAAGGCGACTTAGCCATGCTAAAGCCGGCAGCGAAGTTTCTTACGTATTCCAGCACCGAGCCGGGGAAATAATTGTCAGCGTCTACAAAGCCTACATACTCTTTTCCGGCTAGCTTGGCCATGAGCAGTCCTATTACCATACCTTCGCTCTTGCCGTCTCTGACCAGCCCGTTCTCGTCTAGAAGCTCATGGTAACCGGCCTGTTTCATGGCTTCTGCTACTTTGGTGTCCTTTTGATGGATAATCAAAGCCTGGCGATGCGTGTAGCGGCACATCTGGTTCAAGGTATCGCTTTCCATTCTGAACCTGTCTATGTGGTCTCTCTCGCTATTAGAGATAACGATTACCAGGCAGTCATGGGGCACTCCGCTGATGACGCCCTCGAAAAGCTTGAGCTTCTCGTTCCTAGTGGGGACTACGATGGCCATCTTGTCTTCGAAGCTTTTGATGGTCTCTTCGCTTATTTTCACTACCCCCATAGCTCCATGAGGTGGTATCTCGCTCTTCAACCCTGAGTCCAGAGCTACCACTCTTTGGACGTCGTTTATCCTTACTGAACCGAAGCGCTCGGTGTATCTCGGGCTTTCGATATACATGACTTCCCTCGAGTAGGGTTATGTTATCAGGATATTTGGCAAGGCGCAAGACCCAAGAGCTTGGTGGCGTTATATGTGGTTTGCTCAGCGATAGCAACCTCGTCGATGCCTCGTAGAGCGGCAACAGCTCTCAGGCTTCTCAAGATGTCTGCCGGCTCAGAGCGATACTTGATTTCTCTTCCATATACCACCGGGCAGTCTGTTTCCAAGAGTAGTCTCTCCAGAGGTGTTTCCTTGATAGCTCGCCTATGCTCCTCGTGATATTCAGCGGCCGGGGTAGCTGAAATGAAGTAACCGGCCTCGACTATATCTCTGAGCACGCTGGAAAAGCCGGTGAACCAGTGAAAAACGGCTTTTTCAACACCGGCTCTTTTCACCAGCTCAAAGCAATCTTTCCAAGCGTAACGGCTGTGGATTGACACTGGCTTTTCGTATTCCTTGGCTAGGGCCAGGAGGCGATTGAAGACTTTTTTCTGTAGCTCTTTTGGGGCTACTTTGACCACTCTTTTGTTGTAGTCCAGACCTATTTCACCTATAGCTACGACATCAGGGATCCTTTCCTCAATGAACTTCAGAGCATGGTCGATTTGGTGAGATTCTAGGTTGGCTAGTTCCCAGGGGTGCAAACCTAAAGCAGGATAAATGAATGACGGATACTCCTGGCACATTTCAATTACTTCTTGGTTTGATTGGTGATTTGAGCCGACAGCGATAGCAGCTACGACTCCGGCCTCTCTGGCTTTGTTGAGTGCTGATTCGAGGTCTTCCAGTTCATCGAGATGGGCGTGTGTGTCAATAACCTTAAGCAAGTCTTCTGTTTCAACCTCCGATTAACTCATGTATCGCTCTGCTCCACCCCTGTGGCCCCACTCCCTCGACCTTGTATATACTGGCCAAATTCACCTCTTCCCAGAGGCTTTCAGGTTTTTGCACTAGCACAGGCATATCGACGGCCTTGAGCATGGATACATCGTTCTGGCTGTCGCCAATACCGATGGTTTCGATTTTGGCGAGCTTTCTCCCGAACAGTTCAATCAAGATTCCGGTCGCCTTGCCTTTGTCGTTACCAGCCATGGCACTGTAGTATTTTCCTCCGTGGCTATAAGTTAGCCCGGCTTCCTCGATTTTGTCCAATACCGCCTTTATCTTTTCCTGTGTATCCTCAATCTTGAATGTC
>JACNFS010000090.1:0-3116 GCA_014384515.1 Dehalococcoidia bacterium
GCTTCCCAGGCTGGTTTGCCGCGATTCCTGATTCCCCAGAGAAGAAGCCCAACTCCAGTAGAATGAGCCGGGTCATGGAGAATATCAGTAATGCCATAAACGCCCATGGGCTCACCAATTCTTGTCTGAGTGCGAATTGATGACCGGGCCAGGGCTTCAAGGCCAGCCAGATTAGAACATCCTCCAGTTAGCACCAAGCCAGCAGGAGCCAGCGAGGCATAGTTAGAGTCGGGCATTTCCAGGAGAATGAGCCTAAGCAGTTCCTCCATGCGGACTTTAATGACATTGCATAGATCACGGTAGGAAACACTATGCCCGTTCTCCACACTCAGAGCTGACTCCTCGTTCTTGGTGAGCACGTCGGGGTAAACGTTTCCATACTTCCTCTTCATGGCTTCAGCGATTTCAAAGGGCAAACCTAAGCCGATAGATAGGTCGCTGGTGACCTGATAGCCAGCCACTGGAATAATAGAGGTATGGTAGATGCTGCCGCCCCTAAACACAGCTATATCGGTAGTGCCACCGCCAATGTCAGCCAGGATGACTCCCACCTCTCTTTCCTCTGGCGTCAGTACCGCTTCGCCGCTAGCCAGGGGTTCCAGAATGAGGTCATCAATCTCAACGCCAACAGCGCGGATACATTTGACCAGGTTTTGCACTGAGGCTACAGCAGCGGTGATAATATGGGTTTCTACATCTAGCCTGAAGCCGTGCATGCCCACTGGATTCTTAATCCGCTCTTGATTGTCCAAGGCATAGCCGCGTGGGATGGCATGAAGTATCTTTCTATCATCAGGGACGCTAATGTGCTGGGCGGAATCCAGGACTCGCTTGAGGTCATCGGGGCGAACCAAGCGGTCGTTGCGTGGTATAGCTACTACTCCATGGCTGTTCACTGAGCTTATGTGCCTGCCGGTGACGCCTACATAAGCAGACTCCACCTTCATGCCACTTGCTTGTTCGGCCCGTTTCACCGATTCACCAATGCTTTCCTTCGCTTCTGCTACATTGACCACCATGCCTTTGTGCAGACCGTGTGACGGCACAAGACCTACTCCTAGGACTTGAACGTTACCTCCTGAATCTAAAGTGCCAGTAATAGTGCATACCTTGGTTGTGCCGACATCGATAGCTGAAATTAACTTCTTCATTATGGTTCTTGCCTCCTTTGGTTTTGTTTGAGTTTGATTTACCTCCCGTCGGGAAATTCTCAGCTAATTGCTAAAGGCGTTCGGCCACCCTGAGCTTAGCACTGCGGCTACGGGGGTTAGATTTTATTTCGCCCAGGAATGGCGTAATGACCTTTTTTGATATCAATTTCAGACTAGGCACATGCTCACACTTACATTCTGGAGTTCCTGGAGGGCAGACGCATCCCCTGGTTTCGCGTTTCATGAATTCTTTGACTAGGCGGTCTTCCAGAGAATGATAGCTGATGACTACCACCCTGCCCTGATAAGCAAGGCAATTGATGGTTTGCTTTAGAGCTACGACTAGGTTCTCCAATTCGCGATTAACAGCGATGCGCAGTGCCAGAAAAGTCCTGGTGGCCGGATGGATTTTACCTCGGCGACTGCCGATAACTTGGCCCACTATTCGGGCTAGCTCGAGGGTGGTATTTATCGGGCGGTTCCTGATAACGCATCGGGCTATCTGCCGACTGTAACGCTCTTCACCGTAGATCCGGATGAGTTGGGCCAGTTTGTCTTCAGGCAGGGCATTAACGATATCAGCCCCAGTTAGCTCCTGGGCTGGACCAAAGCGCATATCCAGCGGACCATCATGTTGAAAGCTGAAGCCACGCTCAGCAGTATCAAGCTGAACGGAGGAGATGCCCAGGTCAAAAAGAATTCCGTGGATGGGTAGGAAGTCGTTCTGTTTGCAGATGGTCTCAAGGTTAACAAAATTGTCATTGACAAAAATGGAGGACTCAGTGTAGTCTCTCAGTCTAATCTCAGCCACCTTAATTGCTTCGGGGTCAGTATCAATACCCAGAAGCTGTCCACTGGGCAGGCTCTTTTCTAGAATCGCTGCAGCATGCCCACCTGAACCCAGAGTACAGTCAACATAGCGTTTTCCTGGCTGGACATTTAATGCTTCTGTGACTTCTTTAACCAGCACTGGTGTATGAATCGGTAAAGTCATGGTCAAGCTCATTGTCGGTCCTCAAGGCTTTCTGTAATCTGCCATACCTGTTCTTCAACAGAGACCTTCTCCGCGTTCCATAACTCAGGGTTCCACAACTCGATATAATTGTTTAGACCAACTATCGTGGCAACATCGTCAATTTTGGCATAACGGCGTAATGGCAATGGCAGGGCTACTCTTCCTTGTCCGTCCAGAGTCATGTCGAAAGCCCCACCATAAATATGTCGATTCAGCTTTCTCCTTTTCTGACTTAGGGCGACAGTTCGGGCTGGTTCAGTGTCAGCCAAGCTGCGCCACTCAGCTAGAGGGTAAACGACGACGCATGTGTCCGTTCCTCTAGTCAGCATTAGCCCAGCCCCAAGTTCTTGTCTGAACTTAGGTGGTATGGGCAACCTACCCTTGCTGTCAACCTTATATTCGTATTCGCCGAGGAACATGTCTATCTCGTGCCAGTAGTTAGGCTAATACAGCCTGTTGTTCTAATTGTTTTTCTAGAATTTTTGTTTCGCCCCAATCCAACCTAGCCAATTCCTCGATGTATTCTTGCGTCTGCCGATCATCGCTTAGTGAATAGGTAGTGAGGCCATTACTATTGTGTTGCGCTTTGAGTATGCCTTTTTCGGCTAGAATTGCGATCGCCTGTCTCAAATCAATCCTTGCAGCGCCCAAGGCGCCGGCAATGGTGTAGAGGCTCAACTTTGCCCGGGGGTGCCGTCCCCAAAAGCGGAGCAGTCGGAGTTCAAGGCCGGTGCAGCTACTTGAAATATACTGATTGCCAGTGTCTCGGATTTCCTCGACCGTTACCCCAGTGGCGCTCCATCTTGCTACCACCTTGTCTTCGTCTTTCAGCACAAGGAAATGGTCATCTTCTTCCAAGTGTAGCCCCAGAATTTTGGGAAGCTTGCCCTTGAGAAAAGAGAAGAGTTCGTTGTTTGCTATTCGGTTTAGCCCCCAATCAATTGCCATAA
>JACNFS010000090.1:3348-5056 GCA_014384515.1 Dehalococcoidia bacterium
CATCTTGTGTTAACTCGATTCACGATGGGTCAGTTGGGGTAGTACTAAAGTTTAGTTGGTTTTCATAGTTTTGAGGTTTGACTGTGGTATGGTAAAATAAGCGAATGTTAACTGCTGGCATACTTGTCGTGAGTGATAAAGGGTGGATTGGGGAGCGTCGTGACGAGAGCGGGCAGGTTGCGCGGGAATGTATGAGCCGGCTGCCTGTTCAGGTAACCAAATATGATGTTGTGCCTGATGAAGAAGATATTATCTCGGCCGCTCTCAGGGAATGGGTGGACGAAAGCGGGCTTGAGCTTATTGTAACCAGCGGTGGAACTGGATTATCTCCAAGAGATGTCACGCCGGAGGCAACGCTAGCAGTGGTTGATAGAATTATTCCTGGCTTGACTGAAGCTATGAGGGTGGAGACAATGAAGAGGAAACCTGAGGCGATACTCAGTCGGGCTGTGGCAGGTAGTCGGGGCAAATGTTTAATTGTTAACCTTCCAGGTAGCCCTAGGGGGGTAAGGGAATGCCTCGAGGTTATCCTGCCTGTCTTGCCTCACGCCTTGGAGATTCTTGGTGGCAAAACGTTCGAAGGTGATCACGGCGGAGACAGTTGAATGCGCATTGATATCTTAACGCTGTTCCCTCAGATGTTTGATGGCCCACTTGATTGGAGCATTGTTGGGAGAGCTAGGAAGCGCCATTTGGTTGATGTTAGGCTTCATGATATCCGTGCTTGTACTCATGATAAGCACCATGTTGTGGATGATTATCCCTATGGTGGTGGAGCTGGTATGGTGTTGAAGCCAGAGCCGGTCTTCGAAGCTGTGGAGGCTGTCAGGGAGGAGCTTGGGTCGTCATCGGTGCCGACTATCCTACTCAGTCCGCAAGGTCAGCTCTTCGATCAAGAAATTGCTCGACAGTTAGCCAGTTACCAACGGTTCATCCTTATTTGTGGTCACTATGAAGGTATTGATGAAAGGGTGGCGGAACACTTGGCTGATGAGGAGATTAGTATTGGTGACTATTTGCTTAGTGGTGGTGAAGTAGCAGCTATGGTGATAGTGGATTGTATAGTTAGATTACTGCCCGGAGCTGTTGGTTCAGAGATATCGTTGGTAGAGGATTCGCACACTGGCGGGTTATTAGAATATCCGCAGTATACTCGGCCAGCAGTATATCGCGACTGGGCAGTGCCGTCAGTCCTGCTTTCTGGAAATCATAGTCGGATTGCGCGGTGGCGACGTCAACAGAGTCTGCTACGGACAGCGAAGCGCCGCCCTGACCTCATGGAAAAAGCCGTGCTTTCCGAGGAAGATGAGAAGCTACTCAGTGAAGCTTCATGAAATCAAGTCGTAGAAGGGACGTGATTGTAGATGGATATCAAGACTGTGAGCCAAGTTAAACCAAATCCTAATATAGCGCAAGTTAGCCCTGGTGATACGGTGAGGGTTAGCTTTAGGGTTAAAGAAGCTAATAGGGAGCGACTTCAGACTCTGCTCGGGCTGGTAGTCAGGGTCAGAAGAGGGGCCAATGGTGGCAACTTCACTGTCAGGCGAGTTACCTACGGCGTTGGTGTGGAGCACACGTTTCCTTTTGCCTCTCCGTTGTTGGAGAAGGTTGAGGTAGTACGGCACGGCAAGGTTCGTCGCGCTAAGCTCTACTATATACGCCGACTCAGTGCTAAGGAAGCGCGACTCAAGGAGAGGCGAGAAAAGAT
>JACNFS010000090.1:5159-18738 GCA_014384515.1 Dehalococcoidia bacterium
TGAGGAAGCTGCGGACGAGGAGGGTACGGTTGACGAAGCTGAGGTTCAGGAAGATATTGTTGGGGAAGCTGCAGCTACCGAAGTTGAGGTTGAGCAAGCTGCGGCCGAGGAAACTGAAAGGGCGGAATGAAATATGCGGAAGTGGCGGTCAATTCGCCCATTGCTCAACGACGTAGCTTTTGTTATTCGATACCATCCCACCTAGAGGTTGACATCGGTCAGGCTATCTGGGTGCCTTTCGGTTCTAGGGTTCTTCAAGGCGTTGTTGTCAAACTGAGCGATTATCCTTCAGTCGAAGTCACCAAGGAAATCAGTAGCCCTATTACATCTTATGCCTTGCTGTCTTCAGCTCAGGTTGAGCTTGCCCTGTGGCTGAGTGAGCGTTACCTTTCACCTCTTTTCGATGCTGTGGCTCTGATGTTGCCCCCAGGCTTTGAGCAACGGTTGGTCACCTTTTTGCAAGTCCTGCCCAATCCCATAGATCCATCACAGCTTGATTCGGAACAGAGACAACTAATACATTTTCTTGAAGGCAGGGAGCAGGTCAACTTCAGAGAGTTAGAGAGGAAGTTGGGAAAAAGGAAAGCCGAACTGATCACTCGACAGCTCTTGCGACGCGGTGTAGTGGTGAAGAGCCAGCGGCTCGAAGAGGCTAAGGTAAAGCCTAGGCTAGTCCCTTATTTAAAGCTGCAGATTGATTCAAGTAAGGCTGAAGCAGAGGTTATTCGGCTCAGGCAAGCTAGGGCTCACAAACAGGCAGCAGTGGTTGACTACCTGGCCAAGCAGCCTCAACCCATTCCCTTGGCTGAACTCAGAAGGTCCGTTGTTTGCCATAAGGCAGCGATTGATTCTTTAAGGGGCCTTGGCTTGGTGTCTGTTATGAACGCTGAAGTTAGACGTGATCCTTTGGCTCATTTTAGAGTTGCCTCGACATCGCCGCCAGATCTTACCGCTTGTCAGGAAGCAGCTTGGCAGAGTATTCGAAGCGGCCTGGTTCAAAGGGGCCAGCACGAGCCTCCTTTAGTTTTTCTGCTTCATGGTGTTACTGGCAGTGGCAAGACCGAAATTTACCTTCGAGCTCTGGCTGAAGTTGTGGCTCAGGGTAAGCGAGGCATTTGTCTAGTTCCTGAAATTGCGTTAACTCCCCAGACGATAGAGCGCTTTGCCTCTCGCTTTCCTCGTCGCGTAGCCGTGATTCATAGTGGGCTGTCTCTAGGTGAGCAGTTTGACGAATGGCATCGGATCAAGGAAGGTTGCTGCGATGTAGTTATTGGTCCGAGGAGTGCTCTCTTTGCGCCGCAGCCTGACCTTGGGCTGATTGTTATTGATGAAGAGCATGAGTGGACGTACAAGCAGTCTGACAAATCACCGCGCTATCATGCTCGGGAAGCTGCCATTAAATTGGCTGAACTCAGTGGGGCTGTGGTTATTCTAGGCAGTGCTACCCCCGATGTGGAGACTTTTTACCTAGGGCAGCAAGGGACATATCAACTTGTTGAACTCAAGGAGCGCGTTACTCCTCGTGGTCCTTCGCCTTTGCCTGAAGTTGAGGTCGTGGATTTGAGGGATGAACTGAAAGCTGGGAACCGGAGCCTGTTTAGTCGTTCTCTATTTAGAGCGATGGCTCGGGCTTTGGCTCACCGTGAGCAGGTGATTCTGTTTCTTAATCGGCGTGGCACGGCGACCCTTGTTCAATGTCGGGACTGCGGCTTTGTCATGGGTTGTCAGCGTTGCTCGGCATCTCTTACTTATCATTCGGCAGCAAAGAAGTTGATGTGTCATCATTGCCGTTATTCTCGTCCCCTACCTCGAACTTGTCCCCAATGTTTTGGCCATCGCCTCAAATTCTTGGGTATTGGTACTCAGAAGGTAGAAGAAGAAGCCAGGCATCTTTTTCCGCAAGCCCGTATTCTCCGTTGGGATAGGGATGTAACTTCCAGACGCAGAGCTCATGGAGAGTTGCTGGCCAAGTTTCGAGCTCATGAAGCTGACATACTTATTGGTACTCAAATGGTAGCTAAGGGATTGGACTTGCCTGAGGTAACACTGGCTGGAGCAATAAGCGCTGATACTGGTTTGAATTTGCCTGACTTCCGGGCCGGGGAACGCACTTTTCAGCTCTTATGCCAGGTAGCCGGTAGGGCTGGACGTGGGTTCGTAGCTGGGAAGGTTATTATTCAGACTTATAGCCCGGAGCACTATGCCATCCAGGCAGCGTCGAAGCATGACTATCGGGCCTTCTATGCTCAGGAAATAAATTATCGTCGTGAGTTTGGCTATCCACCGTTCAGCCGTTTGGCTCGTCTCATTTTCAGTCACACTAATTCGGCCGCCTGCCAGAAAGAGGCGGAAAGAATGAGCCGGTGGATTACTACCGAGAGAGATAGGAAGGGTATACCTGACTTGAGGTTAATTGGGCCAGTGCCAACTTTCGTGCCTCGGCTTCGGGGACACTACCAGTGGCAGATAGTTCTTTGTGGCACCGCATTGGCTAGCTTCTTGACTGATACAACTTTTCCTCACGGCTGGGTCGTGGACATCGACCCAGTGGGTGTGGTTTAATGACTTGAAAAATGGCGATTCGTTCTATTTGCGTTCTACCTGATCCTCTACTGAGGCAGAAAGCCAAAAAGGTAACTAACATTGATAGCTCTGTCCAGCGGCTAATTGATGACATGATAGACACGATGCGGGCGGTTTCTGGTGTTGGCTTGGCCGCGCCTCAGGTGGGCGTGCCGCTGAGAGTAGCCGTGATTGAGATGCCGGGTGAGGAAGTCATCACTTTGATTAATCCGGAAATAGTAAAAAGGCAAGGTGACCGTTTGATAGGAGAAGCTTGCTTGAGTGTTCCTGGCTATCAAGGAGAACTCAAGCGGTCCGTTTGGGTCAAGGTGAAGGCGCAGGACAGGCAAGGCAGGAACATCCGCATCAAAGGTGAGGAGCTTCTGGGCCAAGCTCTAGAGCATGAAATAGACCACCTTAACGGCATCTTGTATGTCGACCATGTGGAGAGTGACAAGCTGTGGGAATCGTCGTCAGAGACAAGCCAGGAAGGGCTTTAGTTCTTGTCTTCGTTGATCTACTCTGAGAGGATTTGGTAGGTTCACTTCCTATTCTAGGCAAAGCGAAGAAACGTAAGACCTTTTGCTGTTGCTCAGGGTAACAGTTGAATAACCTCTATTCATTCCATTCCATCTCGACAACGAATCTGCCACTTAAGCCTTCCAAGTCCACCTGATAAAAGCCGGGTGTATCTTTTGTTACTGTGAAGGCCACCCTCTGGCTTCCACCTGGGCCCAGACTCACCTCCTCAATGCTCTCGGCGACACCTTTTACTTTCAGTACCACACTATAAGCGCCAGCGACCTCGCCGGTGTTGGTTGCCACGGCACTGACAGTGATGCTGTCTCCCTGCTTGACTTGGTCAGGTGCGATGACCAGGTTGCCCACAGAGAAGTGTGCTGGTATTAGGGCGATAACACTAAATGTGCCTGCCAAGCCATCCAACTCTGCGTAATAGTTTCCGGCATCCTTGGTTACGGTGAAAATGGCAGGTTGGCTTGCTCCAGGAGCCAGGGTTAACTCGGTAATGCCTTCGACTACGCCACCGATTCGTAATACCACGCTATATTTGCTTGATTCTGTACCGTTATTGGCTACTATGGCACTGATGGTTACAGGTTCTCCTTCTTTCACTTGATTGGGAGTGATGGTTAGGTTGCTCACGGAGAACACCGCCCTGGCTGTGGGTGCTGCATGTGGAGCTGCCATTGGCCCTGGCGTTGGAAATGCAGTTGGTGTCGGGGCCGCGCCTGGCATTGGAGTCGGGGTTGGGGTTGGAGCTGCCGGCAGTGGTCCTCGCCTACCCGTCCCTCTTGTCTTGGGGACTGCGCCAGCTTGTTGTTTACGGGGTGGTATGGCGGCCAGCACTATGATGAACAGAACCAATACACTGACTATACCGCCGATAATTGCCCATGTGATCGGAGAGAACACGTCCCAGAAAGACCTTGTTACGGTGAAATAACCGGGGAAGCCGTTCAGGTCTACTATGTAATCACCGGCCACATCTTTAGTAACTGTGAAAGCAACTGTTTGGCTTGCGTCAGCTGCCAGGTCTACTATTTCCTTGGTAGCCTCAACTTCATTATCTATCTTCAACACCAGAGTGTAAGAGCCCGGTGCATCTCCAGTGTTCTTTACCGTAGCGGTGATAGTGACGGTTTCTCCCTCTTTGACGGAGTCTGGGCTAATTGTCACGCTAGTTACCTTAATATCAGCCTGTGCGCCGACTGAAGTGGTAACAGCCAGAATAAGAGCTACAATCAAAGTTGCTGGCGCCAACCAAAGCGCTTTTTTCATCCTCGCCTCCTATGGTCGAGTTAGGGTTGAGGTGCTTAATACTCTACGCTAAAATTGGCCATAAATCAATAGGCTAATACGGAAATTCTCTAATGGCCTCGCTTTTTGTCATGTTGAGCCCTATTGTGGGTGGAAGGCGACCTACGGACTATTCTTGTCTGAGCTCCGGTTAAGTGGGGATAGTGAAGAACCCCGGGAGTGTATTCGCTTCGACGAAGCTCGGGATGATGTAGACAATGCTGCCGCATTGAAGGAAAGTCCTACCCAGGGGCATATTCTCAGGCATTCTACATGCCCCCTGGCTTCAGTTACGGAGAACCCGAACGTAGTCCATAAGTTCGATTGGCAAGCGTTCTAGGTGTGGGCTTGATGAATCTGTAGCCGAGCCCCCGCTCAGTAGTGAGCATGTTGGGTTGGCCTGGGTCGTCTTCTAATTTGTTCCTGAGACGTTGAATATAGACCTTGAGATATTCGGTGGCATCAGAGTATTCATCACCCCAGATTCTCTCTAGCAGGTAGCGGTGGCTTAGTGTCTTGCCTTCGTTTCTGACCAAATGATAAAGCAGGTTAGCCTCGATCGGGGTGAGCTTTACTGCCTCGTCTTTTCGGTACACACAAGGGGTGGCGAAGTCGATTTTGAGTTCCGGGCTGATGACTACCTCTTCGGCATCTTTGAGCTGGGGCATTGTGGTGCGGCGGAGAACGGCTCTTACCCGTGCCAGAAGCTCCGCGTGGTTGAACGGTTTAACTATATAATCGTCAGCACCTAGTTCCAATCCCTTCACCTTATCTATCTCATCGCCTCTGACGGTGAGGATGATTGTGGGCACATCGGAGAAGCTGCGGATATCACGGAGCACAGTGAACCCGTGAATATCAGGCAAGCCAAGGTCGAGGATAACTATGTCCGGCGATTCAGCCTCAACCATTTCTAGGCCCTTGTTGCCGTTGGTGGCTGATACAACACTTATTTCGGGCCAGCGTAGCTCGAAGCATAGAGAAATGGCCTCGATGATTTGAGGGCTATCCTCGATTATCAATATTTTCATTTAGCTTTAGAATTCAACAACAGAGGGAGTTCAGAGTTTAGGACTCGGGGCTTAGGGCTTTGGACCTGGGCCTTAAAGGCGTCCAATTTGCTCCTCTTGGCTGCGTGTCACTCACCAACGGGCAAGGAAAAGGCAAAAGTGTTACCTTTGCCTTGTTGACTTTCCATCCATATTCTACCGCCGTGGAGTTCCACTAGATGCTTACACAGGGCCAGGCCCAAGCCTACCCCAGGAATATGTTCTCTGTTGGCGGCTTTCAGCCGATAGTAAGGTTGGAAGACTTTGTGTTGCTCTTCCAGCGGTATGCTGGGGCCGCTGTCTTGAACCTCGATGACTATGTAGCCGTTCTGCTCGTCTGCCGATAGGGATATACTGCCGCCCTGTGGCGTGAACTTGGCCGCATTGGACAACAGGTTAACCAGAACTTGTTCTATCCTTAGAGAGTCAGCGATGATGTTGGGGAGGCCAGGTGGCAGGTTTAGAGTCAGAGACTGACCTCGGCTAGTAATGATCGGTGATAGCTGGTCGACGACGTCATATACAATGGCATTTATCTCCGTTGGCTCAAGTTCCAAGCGGAAGCCTTCAGCTTCTAATTTGGCCAAGTCCAGGAGCTCTGATGCCCGAGCTTCGAGGTTATGAGCCGAAGCCAAGATGTTGCTAATGAGTTTGGTCTTGGGGTCATCGGGGGAGAGAGCCAACTCTTCGGCCAACAACCCGGCGGAGCTGATAATGGAGGTTAGCGGACTCTTTAATTCATGGGTCAGAAAAGAAATGAGCTCCAATGTTTGCTTGGCTCGAACCGGTGACTGTTCTCTTTGTAGATTAGTTATGTTGTTCATGGTCTTTTAATAGAATGCTGTGGCAAGGAATTTGCCGGCCGGAAATTCACTAGGTCGCTGGGGGCTAAGCCTCATCCGCATTTCCTTAACATTAGCAGGTCATCTGTCCTAGTGTCAATACTTTTGCCGGATTATTTTTGTCTATTTTTGTATCTGATACCGGGCTATTAGTACTAAATTCTTATATTAAACTATGACCATTAGGCGATACTTGAACAGGCAAGGTAGTGCAGATTGGCAGTAATATGCAGCTCCTTCATATACTGATTTCAGTATTTTGTCCAGTTGCTTGGTTTGCAGTGGCTTTGTCAACCATGAGGTGCGGCTGGCAACTGAAAATAGCTGTGATGAAGTTGGCATCAGGGCTATTGGAGGGGAGCGCATCAATGCTTTTGAAGTACCGATTCATCTGTCGGCTTCGAAGTAGCGCTAATGAATACAGCTTAACGTGTGGATTATTAGACCTGTCTTCATCCGACTCTCGACCGGAATATCATGCTAGAGTCGTCTCAGAGCTCCTATGTGCCCTCGGGGGCTTTGTGTACATTGCCTACCTCGTTTTGACCCATAGCCGCTCACCATCGGTTACGAATTCGATGGTTCCGTGATTTGAGGTTAGATAGACCGTGTCGCTTCCCAGGCGCTGGGTTAGCCTGTCCAGCACCTCGGTATTAGGGAGCCCAAATCTGTTATCAGCGCCTACTGAAATCACTGCTACCTCGGGGTCAACTACAGCCAGAAATTCTGGGGAAGTGGAAGTTCGGCTGCCGTGGTGGGCCACTTTTAGTACTGTACTCTTCAGATTGGCTCGCCGGGCAATGAGGTCCCATTCAGCCTCTTGGCCAATGTCGGCAGTGAATAAGAAGCTTACCTTGTTCCAGTTCAGGCGCAACACAACGCCGTTGTTGTCAACATCATCGGAAGTGCCTTGAAGCAAGAGCGATGGAGGATGAAGCACCTCTATCTTTATTCCGTCTCCGAGGTCGATTTCTTGTTCAGCGTGAGCGATATTGTAGTGAATTTCCCTATCTTTAACTAATCTGAGCCACTGCTGATAAATGGCTGAGCTGTAGGCTATTCCCGGCTCCATGGCCTGTTGCACTTCATAGTTCTGGAGTACTTCTACCAGACCGGTGACATGGTCGGCTTGGGGTTGAGTTAGCACTAGCAAATTGATAGTCCTGTCCCAAAAAGGCAGCTTTTTGCCTAGCTCCAAGCTTATTGCTTTGGGGCTCGGCCCGCCATCGATGAGAATATCCTGGCCGTTTGGCGTCTGGATTAGGATAGCGTCTCCTTGCCCTACATCAAGTATACTTACGTGAAGTTTGTCATCAGGCATGTTTAGGATGGCTACCCAAACTAGGATGGATGCAATTAGGAGCGGAGAGACAACCCATTTCTTGGGTAGTTTGGAAGCAAGGTTTGAACCCTTGTTGGCCAAGTGGCGTACTTTGGAGGCTATCGGGGAAAGGAAGTCGGCTAATTGCCTTCGGTAATTGATAATTGCCACGGCTGCCATCAGTAAAGCATAGTAAGACCATATTTGCCAAATATGGATGCTGCCGACTTCAGTTGATGAGAATGGCAAGGCATCGAAGACTTGCACTACTAGGATTAGGTAGCTGAGGAAAAGCCAGGCTACCCAACCTAGAATCTGGGCCAGAAGCGGTGCAAGAAGGCCTACCATACTGACTAGAGCTGAAGTGATAATAATACCTGGCAAGGCCAGCAAAGCTAGGAACGTAGCCGGTAGACCCACGAAGGAGACGTGGCCGAAATTGTGGGCGATGACCGGCAATGTAGCTAGAATGGCAGCTAGCGTCACCGCAAAGCTATCAGCAGCAACGTTACACGAAGATGCTACAGTCCCTTTTGTACTTATGGAGGCCGCAACTCTTTTCCTACCCCAAGCTTGAAAATGAGGGAAGAGGGAGACAAGCCCCGCCATAGCCAGGAAACTCAACTGGAAGCTGGTAGTCCATAGAATTTGGGGCTGAATTCCTACCATCACCGCTGCAGCGAAAGTCAGAGCAGTCAGAGCGGTCCGCTGCCTGCCAAGACGTTCTCCTATCAGGAACGTTGTTCCCATGATTGCGCCACGGACTACGGGCGGATTCATGCCGGTAACCAAGGCATATAACCAAATGGCTGCCAGAGCTACCCAGATATAGATGTAATATCGTCTACCGAAGAGCCAAATTCCAGCGCTCAGGACTATGCCTATGATAATGCTGAGGTGGAGACCAGAGATGGCCAGTAGATGGGCAGTGCCGGTTCTTGAGAAAACTTCCCGTAGAGAAGGTGGTATGTTGCCTCTTTGGCCCAGAAAGACGCCTTGAGCTAGTGAGGCTTGTGGTTCGGGTAGAGCGAGGGAAAGGCTTTGGGAAAGGCGATTTCTCAATGAATAAATCCAAGCCAACGGTTTACAACCTTTGCCTGTATCCAACACTTCTATTTCGGGGTAATGTATGATTGAATAAATTCCTTGCCGCGCCAGGTAACTTTTGTAGTCAAAATCACCAAATTGCTGTGGTGTTTCAAGCTTGCCGGTCACTTTCAATATATCTCCGTAGTGATATTCGTGATATCTGGGCACCCGTATGAGAGCTTTTCCTGAGATTTCGTTCCTGTGGCCATCCATTTGTAATTCTCTGGCTGAAATCTGGAAAATACAGGCCCTATCTCTTGCTTCAGGGTCCGTAGCTACCATTCCCTGAATTTCAACCACTCCACGGTCATTGTAGAATTGGAGGTGATGTTCATTGACCGTGGGTAGACTTGACTGGAAGCGAAGGCTGCCTCCAAGCAAGGCCAAAAGGCAAAAGCCGGCCAAGAGCAAAGGTTTTCTGTATTGTGAGAGGAATGGAATGAGGCACAGGGGAAGAAGACCCAAGAGGATAACGCCCAGCGGCAACGCAAGTTTTGAACCTAAATAGATACCCGCCACCCAAGCGGCACTGAGATAAATAAGTGTCACGGGGGTTTCAGTCCTCGACAGTGACTAAGTCTCTTATTCTGCCTAACGTAGAGCTACCGATGCCCTCGACCCCGAGCAAATCCTCGATTCTGTGGAAGGGCCCATGTTGATTACGGTAGTCGACAATTGCTTGAGCTTTACCTTGCCCAATTCCGGGCAAGGCTTCCAGTAGCCAGGCTTCGGCCCGGTTTAAGTTTATCTTTTGTGGTGGACGGCTCTCGCCGACCTTGGGCACGTGGATTCTAATGTGACTGAGGTCAGCATCAGGCATGGGGCCGGCAGCTTGGATAAGAGCATCTATGGTGTCATCACTCTTTGCAGGATAGAAGCCTGGATTAACCACCGCCCCGCTGATGCAAATTTCACCTTCGTACTGAGGCGGAGTAGCTGACGACAGGGAAATCTCGACAACCTGGTGACTGCTTTGCTTGACCGTTAGCACTATGCCACCGCAAACCAGGCCAAGCAGAAGGAAGGCGACGATGAATAACCATAGTCTATCCATGCGACTTGACATAATAACCCCCCGACTTCTATCTTATTTATTCTGATAGTGATAGAATTTTAACACATATGGTGAAGTCAAAAACGATAACTGTCAATCGTAAAGCCTATCACGATTATCATATTCTGGAAAGCCTGGAAGCTGGCATTGTGCTCACTGGCACTGAGATAAAGTCAATTCGGGCAGGCAGGGTAAACATTCGCGATGCCTATGCCAGGCCTGAAGATGGTGAACTGTGGCTGTTTAATGCCCACATCGCAGCATATGAAGCTGGCAGCCACTATAATCACGAGCCAAACCGGCCGCGCAAGCTCTTGCTGCATCGTCGCCAAATTAACCAACTAACAGGCCTCGCAACCCAGAAGGGTTTGACTTTGGTGCCTTTGAGGTTATATATTAGAAGGGGGGTAGCCAAAGTGGAGTTGGCTGTGGCTCGCGGTAAGAGACTTCATGACAAGCGAGAAGCAATGGCTCGTCGTGAAACAGATAGGGAAATAGAGCGGGCGTTGAAGAGAGAGAGCTAGGAAGCACCTTAAAAACTCAGTTTTGGGGGCGCGTGGCTTCGACAGGGGTAGGCCTACAGGACGGCAAGTCGAGGTGCCATCTACCTCGTAAAACAGGTGGCAAAAGACAACTGCCGAAGCAGTTCCAATTGCAGCCTAACTAAGGTTGCACATCCAACCTAACCTCACCCCGATGGGTTGGGATTGGGTGCCGACAAGTCGGGGTGCTCCAGCCTTGATGCCGATATGGGCTGGCTAAGAATCATCGACTGGTCTAGCTATACTTGGCCAGCAGAGGCTAGCTAGATGAGATAAAAGAGCTGGCTAAACTTGTAGTACGTTCTGGCAACCTTCTTCTGGACGGGGAGTTCAACTCTCCCCCGCCTCCACCAGACAATAATCGGGTTCTGGTCTGGACCAGGGCCCGCTGTTTCTTGAAGCAGGGCCCTCTGGATTGAATGCTATTGCGTTGATGAGATGAGATAATGTTGGCGAAGGTTTTCAGTTGGGTATGTCACCTTGTTCGCCAGAAGTACCGTTGCTGTTGGGTTGGGAGTATTCAGCTGTTAGGTCTGCAGGCAAAGCTGCTCTTACCCCAGCCATCGCCTCGGGGGCGATTTCTTCAATAGCTATTAGCGCACCTTCAGCCGCCTGTGCTGCGGCCTCTTCTTCCGCTAGACCGAGCATTCGAGCGGCTTCCCTGGCACCAGCGATAGCTTGAGCTACGGCCTCAGCGAGGTTAGCTCCAGTCTCAACTGCCCCCTGGACAACTCCATAGCCAGCGCCGCGGAAGGCGTCCTGAGGATTTACTCTGGCACGTTTCAGAGCACGCACAATACCCACCATTGCTAGAGGGACCAATTGCTTGGTATTCAGTGATGCCTCATGAGCAGCGTGGATGGCTCCCCGAGCTGTATGTCGAGCCACCTCAATTCCGTCTGCTGGCTGCGCTTTTACAGGCTTCCACATTTGCGATAGGCTGTTTTCCAGCATTTTGGCAACCCTAGTTGTGGCCCTCCAGCCATGTGCCGCCACCAGGGTTGTTGTCTTGGCCATATCGGCCAACTGGTAGGCTGTGACACCAATAGCGACGTCCATGCCCGGCACTTGCCTGAGGTAGCTGAAGGGGAACATAGTCACAAAATTCAGACCTGGGACTGAGCTCATTGCTCGCGTTACTGGTCTCACTTGTGATACCAATTCGTCCAACACCACTTCCCTTCCGACTTCGCCCTCTTCGCGGAGCTTGGCCAAAGTATTCAGCGTCATAAGCCCCATGATGAAAGCCACAGCGAAAAGAAAGTCAAAGCCTGTTAGATATAGTACCGGCCATTGCAGGAGTTGCGTGGGGTCAGCCCATGCGAAGCTTATACTGAATTGGCGGACGCTGAAAAAGTCGGCAAAGAGACCTCCAAACAGCGGTCCTAGCCCGGTGCCCACGCTGGCGGCCAAGGATGCTCCAGCCAGGTAAGCTGTCGCTTGGCCTTGAGGAGCCAGCTTTAGGCCAATCGTGCCAACTGCGAGGGTCACTCCAGCCGTAGCTACTCCGGCAAAGATGTGTAGGACCACTAATAACGGGACGGTCAGCAAATGCTGTTCCGGCATGGTAGTGAATGTCCATCCAAATATTACCAGCAGATAAAGGGAGGCACACAGTGATAAGACCACTTTGCTACCAAAACGGTCTAAAAGGGGCCCCCAAACGCGGAGAAATAGCACGTTGAATAGTTGACTTAGCGCACCAAGCGCAATCACTGCTGAAAGAGGCATACCCAGCCGCTTAAGCATATAGACTGCAAAGAACGGAATAGCCAGATTTGAGGCAAACCCCCAGAAGAGTAGGAATTTCATTAACTGCTTGAAGTTCTTGTCCTGGAGAGGTGAAGTGATTGTTTTCCATAGAGAGACCTGCGGTTCCGTTACGGGCTGCATCTGCGGTTCCGGCATGAGGGACATGAATACGGGGCTGGCCAGCCCGAGGAAGAGGGCACCGAAAAGAAATGCAATGGTATAGCCCAAAACTGCGTTCTCACTTGGGACATGAGCACGCCAGTAATCCACAAAATACGCAGCAGTCAGGCTGAAGGCTATAGCGACTATAGTTGCCAGAGCTAGCCGCCTGGAGAAAACGCGGCCAAGGATCTCCTGAGGGACTAGGTCCCGGAGCCATGAATTCCACCCGCAAGTAGTGACGGCACCGAATATGCCACGGATGGCCATCAGTAGCAACAGGATGGATATTGCCCCTCCGCCGGGGACTCCGATGAAGATAGGAATGAGAGCCATGGGAATCCACATCCCCTGCGCCAGGAACCAGGTCACCACCGTGAGAAGTTTGCGTCGCTTGAGGCGTTCCACCACCAAGATAGCTGGTATCTGGATAGGTTGAGTAATGAATGGAATAGCCGCCAGGATACCGATCTGGAAGTTGTTGGCTCCCAAGGCCAAGGCGAAGGCAGCAAGGAAGCCACTGGTCGTAATACTGAAGAAGCCCATAGAAACCATTCCCTCCCAGGTCAGCATTCGCAGCCCGCGGGCCACGTCCTGATCTGACAGGCTTGACTTGGGTTGAAAGATCTCTTTAATCTTCACAAATCGCCCTATTGGCACTACCGGCGGTGATTTCCGTGTAACCTTGTTCCATCTGGCCGCCAGCGCTCTGTGCTATAGCAGTTTGATTGCTCCGCAAGTCTACGTACCCTTTGGGAGGAGAATTGCTCACTAGGGATAACGATAGCCCATGAGGGCGGTGGAAGTTATCTCTGAAGCCTATGGTACTCACGGGAGAACGGCGGCCGGTTTTGATCTTGCGTCCCGAGCCACGAGGCTAGACTTGGTCGCCATAGACGTGAGACTGTATCACCTCTCAGTCACGGAGACTTAGCCTCGTTGGCACTAGACCATGAGCTTCCCTTGAACAGATACAGTATCGACGTGCTCCGAGCACACGACTAAGCAGGTAATAGTTACGCTGTTATCGAAACGCCCTTGGAACGAGATCGGCAATTTTGGCTGTGGCAACCCCAATTACCGTGTCCGAGGCGCCGTAATAAACTAACAGTTCGTCGTCAGCATCAAGTATCTGCTCGTTATCTCCCCGCGGCACGGCTCCGCAGGTAAAAACCACATTAGGCACCCAGCATTTGCCGGCCTCTCCTATTTCGTAACTCTCAGTTGGCTCCAGAACAGGATTGGGTGACCGATAAAGGAGGATTGCCGGATCAGCTATATCAAGCAGCATGACACCGAGCCGATAGGTATGAGCATAATCAACACCGTGTGTAATCAGCAACCAACCGTACTTAGTTTTGATTGGTTGAGCGCCAGCACCGATCTTTTTC
>JACNFS010000213.1 GCA_014384515.1 Dehalococcoidia bacterium
CTGTGACCTTGGCGAGGTTGAAGAGGGAGAACGTTGTGTGGTTTTTGAGCCTGAAGGAATCACTCTTCCGCCACCGGGTGAGTGAGTTATTTATACTGGCTTTTAATCAGAGTGTCGCAGGTTCGAGCCCTGCACGGCCTACCAAGAGAAATGAACCATCGGTGCCAGTCTGCCGTGAACCCGTGTCCGTACCGAATGTGGCTACGACTCTGGACGGGGAAGTGGTGTCAGCCAGAGGCTAAGGTGACATTCCGCCCTGTTGTTGGCACTGAACAAAACGGGCTATTGTGTTCTCAGGCGATGAAGTTCAGGTATTGAGTCACTTGGGCATTGCGGGTAGTAACGATAGCAGATGAAATCAGCATATGTTTGTACCAAACAAGTACCTCATGGGGGGATAATAGAGATGTCGTTTTGGGTTCTGGAGAACACGAAGCACAGCTATAGCGAAACACATTTGGGGGAGTGCCGTTGTTGCAATAATAGGGAAGGCCCGAGGGGTGTCCACACCGGGTTTTGGTGAGGCTTGGGCAGGTGCAGAGAGCCCTCCCTACGTTTTTCCTTCCGCCTGCATTGCAGGGGAGCAGTGACGTACTAGACGCGTACACGTCATGGTGATATGATTCAAGTCGATGTTGAGCGCTGCTCGGCAGGGGCAGGCGATGTTCGAAAGAGCGTCATTGCCATCGATGGGCTGTGGGGAATTGGCAGCAGGCCGGTCGAGGTATCAGAGTGCGCGGATACGAGCGGCACCGTTGGCGCGGCGCTCAAGGGAGATACCTTTAATGGAGGAGCGTGATGATAGGTTTCTGGATTGCATTCTACGTGTTGTTCCCTGCCCTGGTGATTTACCTCTGCCATAGGTATTCTTTGTTGGACAGGCTCGGCACGGTTGTAATCTGCTACATCATTGGCCTAGCAGTGGGCAACGCGAGAATCCTGCCGGAGAACATCTTGGGGGTTCAGGATCTGCTCACAACACTGACTATACCTATAGCGCTGCCTCTCATCTTCTTTTCCATCGATATCAAGAAATGGTCACGGCTTGCCGGGAAGTCTATGCTCTCCTTTGCATGTGCAGCGCTGGCCGTGGTGATAGCAACGGCTATCGGCTTTCTGGTCTTCAGGCATATGTTGGGGGAAGAAAGCTGGAAGGTCGGCGGGATGTTGATCGGTGTTTACACGGGTGGGACCCCTAACCTGGCGGCCATCGGGACGGCCTTGCAAGTTGACCCGACGACATATATAGCGGCTCACACATCGGACGTTGTCATGTCTGCCGTCTACCTGTTGTTGTTGATGACTGTCCTGCAGAGAATCCTGCTTCTCATTCTGCCTCGGTTTCAACCCGTCCAGGTGGAGAGCTATGATGACAGCGTCGAGGGTTTCAGTTCCTACGCAGGTATTCTGGACCGGAAGAAAGCCCTGCCTCTACTGAAGGCCTTCGGTATTGCGCTGGGCATCTTCGCGGTTGGAGCTGGGTTGACCTTCGTATTTCCAGAAGACATATCCATGGTCGTTGCCATTTTGACTGTCTGCACGCTTGGTATCGTCTGCTCCTTCATACCCGCTATCAGGCGGATACCGATGACCTTCCAGCTCGGACAATACATTATCCTCATTTTCTGTCTCGTTGTGAGCTCTATGGCCGACCTCAGCAAACTGCTTTCAACGGCACCGGCCATGATCGGTTATGTGAGTATTGCCATATTTGTCAGCCTGATCATTCACGTAGGACTGGCCGCGATTTTCAAGATTGATGCAGACACGGTGATTATCACATCCGTCGCCGGTGTCTTTTCACCGCCGTTTGTTCCCATGATAGCAGCGGCGCTGAGAAACAAAGAGGTCGTGGTTACCGGTGTCATAACCGGAATCATTGGATGGGTGATAGCCACGTATTTGGGCATAGGCGTGGCATATGTCCTACGGATGTTCTGAGGGAGCATCCTTGTCATGTGAGCCAGGTCACGGCGTATCTCTGATACGCGATGGCCAAATAAACAAACGGAGGGGAGTCCATGACGCAAATTCAGTTTCCGGAAAAGGGGACATCCCGGGAGGAGTTGCTTTCAGCCCTGCACGCATTCAAGTCCGATGACAGCGACTGGAAAGGCGGCCGGGTTTTCAGCCTGATTTACAACGCTGGAGAAGACGTGAAGACCTTTGCTGAGGAAGCCTTCAACGTATTCATCAATGAAAACGGCCTGAGCCCCTTTGCTTTCCCGAGCCTGCTGAGGATGGAAACGGAGGTGGTTTCCATGGTAGAGAGTCTGCTCGGCGGTGATTCTGAAACGGTTGGGGCCATGACCTCTGGCGGGACGGAAAGCATTATGATGGCAGTCAAGGCGGCGCGTGATTTCGCCCGGGCGCAGCGCCCCTCCATCACGAACCCGGAGCTGGTAATGCCGCTTTCAGCCCATCCAGCCTTCAATAAGGCAGCCCACTTCCTGGGGCTCAAGACCGTCATCGTGCCCACAGACAAAACACTGCGTGCCGACGTCAAGGCTGTGGGCGATGCCATAAGCGAAAACACGGTCATGGTCGTCGGGTCAGCGTTTTCCTACCCTCACGGAATGATTGACCCCATCGAGGAACTGGCAGAGGTTGCAGCGGGAAAGGAAGTCTGGTTTCACGTAGATGCATGCGTAGGTGGATACATATTGCCGTTTCTTTCCAAGCTCGGCTATCCTATCCCGCCTTTCGATTTCCGCATCCCCGGTGTAAGCTCCATGTCGGCTGACATTCACAAGTACGGTTTTATCCCCAAGGGTGCATCGACCGTCCTGTATCGAAACGCGCAACTTCGGCAGTACCAGTTCTTCGTGTATGCCGACTGGCCTGGCGGTGTTTACGGTACGCCCTCGGTGTCCGGTGCAAGACCGGGCGGTCCCGTCGCCGCCAGTTGGGCTGTCATCAAGTATCTTGGCCTGGAAGGTTTCATGCGTCTGGCCAAGACGACCATGGAGACGACAAAGAACTTCATCGAAGGCATTGAAGCCATCCCCGAGCTGTATGTCCTGGGGAAACCTCAGGCGACGGTGTTTGCTTTCGGCAGCGATGTCCTCAATGTCTATGCGTTGGGAGAAAAGATGAAGACGTTCCGATGGTATATCGATAGCCAGCATTTGCCCCCCTGCCTGCACATGACCATATCGCCGGCACATGCCTCAATCGTCGAGCCTTTTCTGTCAGACCTGCGCCAGGCAGTGAAGGAGGTCGCCAGTCTCAAAGGGGAAGACATCACCGGGGAAGCCGCCATGTATGGCATGATTGGCTCAATGCCAGACCGCGCTATGGCTCGGGACTTCGCCATACAATATCTAAGCGACCTGTATCGTGTCCACTGACCGAATCACCTGCTCATGGACCTGTTTCTCTTAGCATGCATCCTTCTTCTTGCCCATACCGCCGAAACCATTTTGGGGTTTGGTGCCACCCTGATTGCGCTCGCTCTGGGCGTGCATCTAATGGCTGTGGAAACCCTGGTGCCAGTCCTGGTTATCCTTGCCTTGCTGCAAAGCCTGTGGCTGGTGGCCCGATGGTTTCGTCATATCGAGTGGCTGAT
>JACNFS010000076.1 GCA_014384515.1 Dehalococcoidia bacterium
CTTGCATCCGTTTTTCCTGGGTGACATCCCTGGCGATATGCTGAAAGCCAACGGGCTTCCCATCAACCCTAACCACGTTAGTGGCCAACTTCAAAACCGCCTCCGTCCCTTGCTTTGTG
The DNA here is from genome assembly GCA_014384515.1 of Dehalococcoidia bacterium. GTDB lineage: Bacteria > Chloroflexota > Dehalococcoidia > GIF9 > UBA5629 > JACNFS01. Next base: position 120 of record JACNFS010000076.1, read on the forward strand.
ATTAGCTTCTGCTCGTAGGGTTGAGCAACAGGCTCTCCACGAAGTAGCTTGGTTCGGATTTGTTTTGCCAGGTTCAGGCTTTCCTCGGTAAGGAAAGATGTAACATTCGCGTTGGATAGCTCCTTCACTCCGTATCCGGCAAGCCTATAAACTGCGTCGTTAGCTGAGATGATGTTTCCGTTCATGTCATGAACCCAGATGGCATCATGGGCGCTTTCAAATAGCTCTCGATACCTTTCTTCAGACGCTCGCAGTTGCTCAGCGACTTTTCGCTCCTGTTCATAAAGGCGCGCATTATCCACAGCAACGCCAAGCTGATTGCCGATGGCGGTAAGCAGCTCCACTTCATCTTGACGAAACTCGCGGTGGCTGTGCATGGCCACACAAAGGGTGCCCATAACCTTTCCTTTGGATTTCCCTGGGGCGATGAGCTGAGATCGCATGTTCTCCTCTTTCACTGCCATTTTGGTCAGTCTGGGGTCTTTGGAGGCATCTCTTACAAGCATCGGCTCCCCGGTCTGGGCAACCATCCCGTTTAGGCCTTCTCCCAGTTTGAGCCTGCCCACGCTCTGGACGAATTCCCCTGATACTCCTTTATGAGCAGCAAGGGTGAGTTCGCCAGCTTCTTCATCCAGAAGAAATATCAAGGCAGCATCAACGTTCATCACATCCATGATGTTATCAACACTGCTATTCAGGATCTGGCTCAAATCTAGAGACTGTGAGACTACCTTTGAGGTCTGGTTAAGAGCAGCAAGCTGGGTGCGGTAGTCACGCTCCTTGCGCAGCGAGCCGAAGGTAAAAGCCACCAGATTGCCAACAACGAAAACGGCGCCTGTTTCAAACAGGGCATCCTGAGAGAATGGTGAGATAAGAATGGCACGAGGCAGCATACAGGCCAGAGCAAAAAGCGAAGTGATGATGGTTCCTTTCAACCCAAACAAGAAACCTGCCCAGATTATGGGCATCAGATAGGCAATCCTCTCAAAGGCGTGCCGATCCAGGCCGATGTCAGCCATCAGCCGGGAGAAGAAAGTCGGGTGCTCCAAGGCATCCGCATAGTGGGGGATGGTGATAATCACCAATGCGATTACCAGAAGCCAAAAGCCCGGCCTACGAATAGTCCTTGTCAGCCAGCTTAGTGATGACGGCCGTACCACCTCTATACCTCGGTGACCACGTAGTGGCGATGGTCAAGACATATCGTCGAGGGCGACCCAGCCCTCTTTCAAAGCACGCACCACAGCTTCGGTCCGTGAGCCAACCTGCAGCTTGTTGAAGATATTTCCCAGGTGACCCTGCACCGTGCGTATACTGAGGCAAAGCTCCTCAGCGATATCCTTGTTGCTCAAGCCTTTGGTTACCAGCCTCAGCACATCCATCTCTCGCTCGCTGAGTACCTCCGTCGGCTCTTTCTCTTTGGGCTCTCCTGAAATGCGTGCAAAGCGGTTCAAAACCTTGCGGGCAATCGAGGGATGAAGCACCGACTCTCCAGCTTGTACTGCTCGAACGGCATCGACTAGCTCGCTGCCACGAATGCTCTTCAACAGGTAGCCAGCAGCTCCTGCCTCTAGCAAGCTGAAGACGAACTGATCATCGTCATAAGCACTAAGGATTAGCACGGCTATGGCGGGGCAAACGGACTTGATTTGCTTGGTGGCTTGAATGCCATCAAGTTTGGGCATGGCAACGTCGATTATGGCGACATCCGGCTTCAACCTGGTGGCTTGCCTGACCGCCTCCTCGCCATCGGCAGCCTCAGCCACCACCTCCAGGTCCGGTTCCTGCTCCAGAATCCGGCGCGTACCCACCCGGACCACAGCATGGTCATCAGCAATCAAGATTCTGATCTTTTTCAAGTTGTGCCCTCCCGACCGATGCCATTATACCAGACTCCCGCTCAAGAGTAATCAGCGTATTTGCTGGGTTTCTCCCGATTCTGGGTAGGCATAAATGCTCATCGATGAGTTAGCTTATTAGGTATTTCGGGCAACCAGAAACGAGTATGATAGCGGAAGTCAGTTTGGCAGTAGTGTAGTAGAGTAATGGTAGAGGCAAGAGAAATGACAGGAATAGCAAAAGTTTCGACGACTTAGCTCCATAGCCACGCTCTTGCCTCTAACCAGCCAAAGTGAAGACGGAAAGGAGATAGTGGGAAATGGGATTGCATTGGACAGAAGTAGTTTACGCAGCGGTTTTAGGTATAGGCTGCGTGGGTCTCTTCTACGCGGGGGTAGTTGGTTTGGTTATGCTTATTGAGGCAGTAAGGAGTATCAGACTAAGAGGCAGATAGAATGCCTGCGACAGGAGGATCAAAGCAGTTGAAGGGCAGCAGGGGGAGATGGAACCAGTCGGAAGCAGAGACTAAGTCGGAGCTGGCTATTGGAGATAGGTGGTGTGTATAGACCGTAGCGGAAAAGGAGGTGAGAGAAATGCAGTGGGAGTTCATAGTGGCGCTGGTTCTGGCAATACCTGTGATTCTCTTTCCGGTGGCGTTCATTTGGTACCTGAACATCGGTGGCATTTACCATGCTATTCAAGCCGCACGGAAGAGACGGGCTGCCCGTGAGAAGAAGGCCAAGACAATAGCCGGGGCTGAGCGAATATCGTCGCGGTAGCAGTAAAGAGCAACGTGAAACGGAGCTTATCTGCTGGGCGCAAGTAGAGAGGAAAGGAGGTGTTATCATGGAATGGCAGATCATAGTGGCACTGGTAATAGGGATACCCATCATCCTGTTGCCGGTAGCGTTTATTTGGTACATAAACGTTAGCGGTCTGTATGAGGTGATGCGCGAGGCACGCCAACGGAGAAAGAGCACAGCTCGTACCCTCAAACGGGCAGAGGAGCTCGTCCAAAGATAAGTTCACCATCATTATTGATCCAGAGCTTGACAGCCTTTGTGGCGAGGTGGGAGGATGAGTTAGAATTAGTCGGAGCAGTCAGGTCTCCATGGGCTGTTTAACAGAAGGCTGTTCTTAGCCACAGACATAAATGCAAAGGAGGAGACGACTTGTGGAACTAAGTCGTAGGGACTTTATTAAGCTATCTGGTGCTGGGGCTGGTGCCGCAGCAGCTCTCTGTTTCCTTCCGGGCGGAATCGCGATGGCCGCTCCTCTACAGATTCCATTAAAAAGGAAGGTCAAGGAGACAAGCACCATCTGCTGTTACTGCTCTGTTGGCTGCGGAGCCATTGTAGCAGCCTATGAGGATGGCATCATTAAGATAGAGGGAGACCCCGACCATCCCATCAATGAGGGAGCCCTATGTAGCAAGGGGCTGGCCATGGCCCAGGTTCGCCAGGTAGACGGGGAGCCTAACAAGTACCGACTTACGAAGCCTCTATACAGGGCTCCAAATGCAACTGACTGGGAAGAGAAGCCGTGGGATTGGATGATAGAGACAATTGCCAAGAGGGTCA